>DATKKY010000283.1:0-3593 GCA_035542695.1 bacterium
TCCTCGCCCGGTGTAACGTAGACCGGGGCACGGTCAAGTCCCAGCTTGACGTTATTCCCTGCTCTCACAACGATCGAACCGATGTATTCGGTGTCGCCGATGCTCAATCCCTCCCGCTGGAAGCGAGGGGCAAGCGTCCCGCCTGTGGCCAAGGTGCAGGCAATCGTGACCCAGACGAGAGCTGCTGCCGCCAGTCCCGCAAGCCCGGCCTTGGCTGGTGCGAGTCCGGAGCCGGCGCGCGCCAAACGCCGCCCCAGCCAAGCCACGCCCGAGTCCAAAAGGATCGGCACCAGCAGGAAGACATACTGCATGGTCTGAAGGAAGTGACCTACGTCGGCGCGGAAGGTGCTCTGGTTGAACGCCATCATCGACGCGACCAGGATCACGCTGAGCGCAGTATGCTGGCGAGTCCACCTTCGCCCCGCAAGCGCTCTGCCCAGCAGGACCAGCCCGAGTCCGTAAGCAACAAATGGAAGATAGAAGAAGAGCTTCACTGGCAAGATGTACAGGATGTACTGCCCATCTACGCCGGTCCGCGCGGCAAGGCTGGGGTAAGGTATGCGATTGGTCATGTTGTCCAGCACCCCATCCACGGTCAGCTTGTGCATCATCGCGCCGAGCGCGCCTCGGCTCGCGAACCAAATGCAGACGGGGCCGACGGTCACCGCAACTCCCAGGGCAAGCCAGGCCAGCCTGGCGAGCCCCGGCATGGGCCCCTGCCGGCTCAGCGCAACCTCGATCCCAAGTGCAAGCAGAGCCCCGACAACGGCAAACACTGCAACATCCTGCCTGAAGACCGCCGAGACCCCGATTACGACCCCGGCCGCCAGAAACCACCTGGAGCCACGCCGAAGGGCATCCAGCACAGCATAGAGCGCCAGGAAACCGAACGCCGGGAAGAATACCTTGTGCCAGGGACCCGGCGCCAGAGCCGCGAGCACTGGCGCAAGGTAAGCCAGGCGGCTCCGGGTGACCGTGCGCACTATCAAGAAGGCAAGGCCGCACTTGAGCGCCTCCAGCACCACGAAAACCCAGCGCTCCACCAGTATGTTCTGGCCGAACGCTCTGAAGAGCGCGGCCACGAGATAGAAGCTTCCTGGCGCATAGGTATGGTGGAAGTCGCGATAAATCACCTGCCCATCCAAGATCCGCTCCACGCTATCCAGGAGATAGCCTTCGTCGTAAGCCAGGCCATATCTCATGAAAGACGCGAAATAGATGAGAGCTCCCAATACGATCAGGAGAGTGACGGCGCCCGGGGACAGTCCGCGCCTGGTCAACTCTGGCCCCCGCCGACAGCGGCGCTTCTCGGCGTCGAGGAGACCATGACCGCCAAGAGGGCTATGCCTGCCGCCGAGAAGAGAAGCCCAAGCGTGAAGTACAGAGGCTTGTAGGTCATCTTGATCACATGGGGTCCCGCGTCGACTGCTACTGCTCGGAAGGCATAGTCCGCTCTCAGGAGCGGCACCTCGCGGCCATCAAGGAAGGCCCGCCACCCGGGGTAGAAGACATCGGAGACCACAAGGTAACCGCTGGCGGCGGCGTTGACCTTGACGGTCAGGCCGGATTGGTCCGGCCCGACAACCTCGGCGGTGCCCGGCGAGGCGCCGGCCGCCTCCGAGGCACCCGCACCTGCCGCCGCTGAGCTGCCTGCCAACAGGACTTCGCGGCGAGGGTCGAACTCAGCAGTCTTCATATAGGCGAGCATCTCCGCGTAGGTTGCGAACACGTGGGATGTCCCGACCAGAAACGCCCGCGGAAGATAGTTGTCGTTCGTGAAAGCCATGGTCTTGGGATGCTCAGCACCTCCCCACACAACGGTAAGCACGTACTTCACATTCAGCAGATCGAGAATCGGCGACTGGAGCGCGTCCCTATTGCCGATAGGGCCTATCCTCCGCCTGAGCGCGGCGCTAGCCAGCGAAGTCATGCTGCTGTCCATCGCACCGAGGACCTCGATGTAATGCTTGATGTTGAGGGCATCGTAACCATGGATGTCATCCAAGCCGACAATGGTCGCTGTGTTTGAGGGCAGGACATCGGGACCGTACTTGGCCAGCCGCCAGATGCCAGGCTCTGCTACCAGGTTGTCCACGAAAGTGCTCGGGGGCAGGCCTCGATCCGCCGGCTGGGAGACCTTGAACTTGGTGGCATTGGGCAGGAGATCCGCCAGGATTATAACTAGAGCCAGCAAGAAAAAGGTCCGCCCAGACAGCCACTTGAGACCCTTGAGCACCAGCAGCGTGCCGCCGGCAGCAGCCAGCACCAAGAACCAGAGAATCTTGCCGGAAGCATAGGCGAGATAGTCGGCAATCGAGATGCCGCCGGTCGCATGCCTCAGGATGGCAGCCAGGCCGGAGTTTCTGAGCCAGAGAGCGAGGATCGCCGCCATCACCATGAAGCCCGCTCCGCAGGCCAGGAGCCGCCCCTTGCCGTTGGTCGCCCTTGCAAGGTCAAAACCGTAGCCGGCGAGCACCGAGAAGCCCAACATGAAAACCACCACGACTCGGTCGATGCGCGAGAAGTTAAAACCGGGAAGCACTGCATAGAAGAGTCGCAAGAGAGGTGTGCCAAAAACCGCCAGGAGCGCCAGGCCAGACATCGCCATGAAGGGAAGGAGCGGGCGCCTCGGCCTTGCCAGGGCAAGGATCGCCAGCAGGAGCGGCAAGATCCCGATGTAACCAGTGGTGCTGACGTAATTCTGGCCGAAGGATCCCGGCTCGGCGGCAGCCAGACCCTTGCTTATGGCAGTCATCTCCTGGGGGTCGCCCAGAATGTCAGGTATTAGGTACTTGAGGGCAGCGAACTTGTGATGCGCGCTCGATAGCACCATGCTGTAGGGCAGCAACTTGCGGTACGAGAAGGTGCTGAGTTCATAGGTCGGCAAGAGCTGGAACGCGCAGACCAGAATGGCGACCAGGGCGGCGGCTCCGGCCAAAGCTAGGGTTTGGCCTTGCCTGCGCCCGGCCAAGGTCCCAGCTGTCGTCACTCTCAGAACAATGTAGAGAAAACCCGAGTAGAAGGCCAAGAGCACCAGCTGAGGAAACCCTGCCAGGACACACATGGAAAGCGCCAGCGCAAGAAGGCCTGCACGTCTGAGGCTGGGGGCCTCGACCAGATGCTCTCCGAAGTAGATGATCGCCGGCAACCAGCTGGCGGTGGAGACCAAAGTGGGTTGGCCATACCTGGTCACCATGAAGCCGCAGAAGGTAAACGTGAGCGACGAGACAAGTGAGCCCTCAACCGAGAGCTTGAGCTTCCGCCCCAACAGGTAACCGAAGATGGCAGCAATCAGGAAATGAACGTAGATATAAATATCCATCTGGGTGGTAGGCGGCAACCAGTAGATCGCAAGGTTGATCGGGTAGAAGACGCCCGACTGGAAGTTGGCGAAGAACGGCGTGCCGCAGAATTGGTGAGGGTTCCAGAAGGGTATCTTGCCCTGCCGCATCATGGCGGTCGCAAACACCCGCCTCGGATAATAAGACAGCGTGCAATCGGAGGTCACCGATGGTTTGCTGAGGTCGTCGCGGGTCGCCTCGGACAGCCACGGGAACGCGTTGGCCAGCCGGTAGGTGACCAGCGTGGCGCCC
>DATKKY010000284.1:0-10837 GCA_035542695.1 bacterium
AATGTCGCGGTCGCCGTTCACCCGACCTTCACCTACCTCAAGGTCAGCTACCGTGGGGAGAAGCTCCTGATCGCCGAACGGCGGGCGGAGGCAGTCCTGGGCAAGGACTTCCAGGTGCTTGAGCGCAGGAAGGGCACTGACCTGGTGGGGCTGCACTATGAGCCGCCCTTCACCTACGCCAAATTCGAAGGTCGCGCCCACGTGGTGGTGGCCGCCGACTTCGTGACCGGCGAGGATGGCACCGGCCTGGTTCACACGGCGCCGGCCTTCGGAGCCGACGATTACAACCTGGGCAGGGCGGAGGACCTGGCGTTCGTCAATCCGGTCCTCGAGGACGGAACGTTTGCCGAGGAGATCACTCCGTGGAAGGGCAAGTTCGTAATTGATGCCAATCCCAGCATCAACGAGGATTTGAGAAAGCGCGGGATACTCTTCCGGGAAGAGAAGATCGTTCATACCTATCCCTTCTGCTGGCGGTGCGATTCGCCGCTCATCTACTATGCTCATCCGTCGTGGTACATCAAGACCACAGCGTTCAAGGATGAGATGATCGCGCTCAACAAGACTATCAACTGGGTGCCCAAGGAGTTCGGGGACAACCGCTTTGGCCAGTGGCTCGAGAACAACGTGGACTGGGCGCTCTCGCGCGACCGGTACTGGGGCACCCCTTTGAACATCTGGCTCTGCGAAGGATGCGGCAAGTATGTCTCGATCGGGAGCATCGCGGACCTCAAGGCCAAGGCCATAGAATTCAAGGGTGAGCTGGATCTCCACCGGCCTTGGATTGACACCGTGGTCCTCAAGTGCGATTGCGGCGGCAAGATGAGGCGCACCCCGGAGGTGATCGACTGCTGGTTCGACACCGGCTGCATGCCGTATGCCCAGTACCACTATCCGTTTGAGGCCAGGGAGCTATTTGAACAGCAGTTCCCGGCCGACTTCATTTGCGAGGCCGTAGATCAGACTCGCGGCTGGTTCTATTCGCTGCTGGCGATCTCCACCTTCATGTCGCACCAGCCCAGCTTCCGCAATGTGATGGTCTCGGAGCTGATCTTGGATACAACCGGCCAGAAGATGAGCAAGTCTCGCGGCCGGGTGGTGGCGCCGGCGGAGGTGATCGCCGCCACCGGAGCTGATCCGCTGCGCTGGTATCTCTATGCGACCTCACCGATCTGGCTTCCTACACGATTCTCGACCGAGGGCGTGGTCGAGGTCGCCCGCAAGATGCTGGGCACGCTTCGGAACGTGCACTCCTTCTTCACGCTTTATGCCAATATCGATGGCTTCGATCCGAGAGCCCATTCGGTGCCGCTGGCCAAGCGCCCGGTGATCGACCGCTGGCTGGTCTCCAGGCTTAATACCATGATCAAGTACGTGGATACCGAGCTGGCCCAGTACGAAGTGACGCGCGCCGCGCGCGCCCTGCAGGACTTCGTGGTGGACGAGCTCTCCAACTGGTATGTCAGGCGGTCCCGCAGGCGTTACTGGCGGCACGAGATGAACGCCGACAAGGCGGCCGCGTATTCGACCCTCTATGAGACGCTGGTCGCCACCACCAAGCTCTTGGCGCCCTTCATGCCGTTCGTTGCCGACGAGATCTATCGCCACCTGGTGCTGCCGGTTGAGCCCGGCGCGGAGCCTAGCGTGCACCTGGCCGACTTCCCGGTGAGCGACGCGGCCGCCGTCGATTCTGGCCTCGAGGCTGCGATGGATGCGATCGTGCGCTGCGTGACCTTGGTGCGCGCGGCGCGCAACCGTGCCAAGATCAAAGTGAAGCAGCCGCTTCCGGTCGCCCGGATCAAGATCGCCGCCAAGCTCGACAAGGACCTGCTCTCATCGCTCCTCCATCATCTTAAAGAAGAGGTGAACGTCAAAGAGGTGGTGATCGCGGCTGATCTGGCTTCCTACGTCACCTATGATGTGGTGCCTCGCTTCGATCTCCTGGGTCCCAGGCTTGGCGAGCGGGTGAAAGCACTCAGGGAAGCCTTGAAGCAGATTGATCTCGCCTCCATTTCCCGGCTGGAGAATGGGCTGGGCATCACGGTTACCATTGACGGAGGCGAGGTGGCGCTCGAGCCTGGCGAGGTAATGGTCAGAAGAACCGAGCGGGAGGGACACCTGTTCGAGTCCGATGGGGCCAATGCGATCGTGCTGGACACAACCATCACTCCCGAACTCGAGGCCGAGGGCCATGCGCGGGAGATTGTCAGCCGGATTCAGAACCTGAGGAAGCAGTCGGGGTTCGACGTCACCGACAAGATAGCGATCCACGTTGCCGGGACCGGCACGGCGATGCGGGCCTTTGACGTCCATGCTGAGCACATCAAGAGCGAGACCCTGGCGGTCTCGATTGATCAGGCTTTGCCCGCGGGCCGCGAGCCGGTTGAACTCGCGATCGGCGATGGGCACGTGAGAATCGTCATTGATCGGGTGCCATAACTCCCAAGGAGCACGGGGTGAACAAGCCGGACCTGGAGCGTTTCCGGAAACTGCTTCTGGAGGAACGCAAGCGCGTTCTGGAGGAGCTGAACTATATTGAGCAGAACTATGTGGGCAAGACCCCCAGGGATAGCTCGTCGGGGTCAGCCTACTCGATGCATCCTGCCGACATGGGCACTGATTCGATTGAGATGGAGAAGGCCTACCTGATCGGCGCAGCCAGTGGGGCGGTGCTCGAGGACATTGATGAAGCCCTGAGGAAGCTTGATCGCGGCGACTATGGCACTTGCGAGCGTTGCGGCAAGGTTATCCCGCTCCAGAGGCTCGAAGCAGTTCCCTATGCCAGGGACTGCGTCGCCTGCCGCGCCGAGATCGAGAAAGGGTCCGGAGGCACGCCGTGATAGCCGTAGTCACGGCGGTGGTGGTTGTCGCCCTCGACCAACTTACCAAACTGGCGATCGTTCATGCTTTCGCCCGAGGCCAACAGGTTTCCGTCCTGGGCACGGCCCTGAGGATCGGTTACTCCCAGAACTCCGGCGCCGTCTTCGGCATCATGAAGAGCGGCGGGCGGTTCTTCACCGTCTTCTCGATGATCGCCGCCGCGGTAATGATCGCGGCAATTCCCCTGGCCCGCCGTGCTTCCTGGCAGGTCAGGGCCGGACTGGGACTGGTGCTGGGTGGCGCTGTCGGCAACCTGATTGACCGCCTGAGACTGGGCGGAGTCGTGGATTTCATAGATATCGGAGCGAACGATCGGATTCGCTGGCCCTCCTTCAACGTGGCAGACATGGCGATCACGGCCGGGGTCATTCTGCTTCTGATAGCCAGCCTCAGGCCCACCCGCTGCCAGTGTCCGGCTGACGAGGAGCGCAGGGCGTTTTGATGGGGAAGTCCTGGGATGAGAACGATCCAGCTCAAAGTGCCGGCACGAACCCACCAGAGGATTGACAAGTACCTGAGTGACAGCGAGGGTGTGGCTTCGCGGTCGCAGATCCAACGGCTGGTCCGCCTTGGACTGGTGCTGGCAGACGGCCGGCCCGTCCGGGCAAGCCATCGCCTGCGGGGCGGTGAGCGCATCACGGTTGAGATTCCCGAGCCGGAGCCTTCGACGCTTGAGCCGGAGCCGACAGCTCTCGACATAGTCTATGAAGACCGGTTCCTGCTGGTGGTGAACAAGCCGCCGGGTATGGTGGTTCACCCGGGGAGCGGCGTCCACCGGGGCACGCTTGCCAACGCGCTCCTCGCTCACTGCAAGGACCTCTCGGGCATAGGCGGGGTGGCGCGGCCGGGGATAGTTCACCGGCTGGACAAAGGCACCAGCGGCCTCATGGTCGTGGCCAAGGACGATCGCACCCACCTGGCTCTGAGCCAGGCCCTGGCTCGGCGGCAGATCAAGCGCACCTATGAGGCCATCGTCTGGGGCAGGCCCGCGCGCAAGGAGTCGAAGATCGAAACCCTGATTGGCCGGAGCCCAGCCGACCGCAAGAAGATGGCGGTAGTGACCTCTCGAGGCAGGCAGGCCGTCACCACCTATCATACGGTCGAGGAGTTCGAATTCGCTTCGAGGCTCCTGGTCCATCTGGGGACGGGGCGGACCCATCAGATCAGGGTCCATCTCCAACACGTTGGCCACCCCGTCTTCGGCGACCCGACCTACGGAGGCCGGCCGAGAACCTACCGCGGCGCGAGCCCAAGCACCATGGCCAGGGCCCGGGTCCTCGTCCAATCAATCGAGAGACAGGCTCTTCATGCGCGGGAACTGGTGTTCTCGCACCCGGCGGACGGGCGCGAGCTGAAATTGGTTGCCCCTTTGCCGCCGGACATGCAGTATTTACTGGATAGGCTAAGGGCCGGCTGCCGCACGGGAGGTCCAAGGTGAAGATGCGAATACGGAAGACCGATTCGGTCGCGATCATCGATTTGTCGGGGAAGATGATGGGCGGGTCGGAGTCCGAGCAGTTCAAGAGCGAGGTAAAGCGGTTGATGGGCGAGGGCGTGAAGAACATCTTGGTCAACCTTGAGGATGTGCCCTGGGTCAACAGCACGGGCCTCGGCACCTTGATCGCCGGCTATACGTCGGTCAAGCGCGATGGGGGAACCCTGAAGCTCTTGAATGTGACTGACCGAATCCAGAGCATCCTGATGATCACCAGGCTGGGCACCATATTCGAGACCTACGACAACGAGACGGAAGCTCTCGCTTCTTTCAAGCGGTGAAGGAGACCGGCCTCTGGAGGGCGCCATAAACAATCCGACGCTGGAACTCAATCTCCCGAGCTCACTGGAGTATCTGCCGCTGGTGGACTCGCTCTGCCAGGCTTTCTGCATTTGGAGCGGGCTCCCGCGGGGCACCAGTGACGACATAGCGATAGCCGTGGTCGAGGCCGCTACCAATGCTGCGGTCCACGGCAACCAGTGCGACAGGGCCAAGAAGGTGAGAATGGTCTTCAAGAAGTTCCCCGGCGAGATCGTGATCGAAGTTGCCGACCAGGGCGCCGGGTTCAACCCCGCCGCAGTTGCCAATCCGGTGGAAGCCGCCAACCTGCTCAAGGAGTGCGGGCGCGGTATCTACATCATGAAGCAGATCATGGACAAGGTCGAGTTCGATTTCCCGCCGGGCGGCGGCACCCGGGTCAAGATGTCCAAGTGCGTCGGATGCGAAAAGGGCCGAATCCTATGCGTGGACTACGGCGAGAGGCGCCTTGGGCTTGCCCTGAGTGATGAGCTCCGCACCATTGCCCAACCGCACTCGATGATTGACCGGGCCAAGACCGAGGACGCCGTGGGCGCGATCTGCGCCATGGTAGTCCCCAACCAGATCGGCCAGATCGTGGTCGGCATGCCCTTCAACTTGAAGGGCGAGTCGACCCGGAGCGCATCGGTGGTGGCTGCGTTTGCGCGAGACCTCAACCTGCGCTCGGGCCTTCCGGTGGTGACCTGGGACGAGAGGCTCTCAACCAAGCAGAGCGAGCGCGCGCTTATCGAGGCCGGCATGACCCGCCAGAAGCGCAAGACCAAGGTGGACGCGGTGGCTGCCGCCCTCGTCCTCCAGAGCTATCTCGATGCTCAGAAGGAACCGTGATCGGGATGCGGGCCCGCGCGCTCCTGAGAGACCTCGTGATCGTAGGCTTCCTCACGATTGCAGGCTTGACCGCGATCGAGACCTTCTGCCAGGCTGCCTGGCGCCAAGAGAAGTTCATCCACGTGGTGGTGGACAAGGGGATGTCGTTCTCCCAGATCACCGCCCGTTTCCAGGAAAGCGGCCTTGTGAAGAGCGGCCTGGTCTTCAAGGTACTGGGCAGGCTCTTCCACATTGAACGCCGGGCCAAGGCCGGCCGCTACCGTTTCGGGCCCGCCGCCAGCATGGCCGACATCTTGCGATCTCTCTACCGTGGCGCGACCTACCGGGAGCAGATTCTGATTCCACCGGGGAGGCGTGTTGAGCAGATTGCCGAGCTCCTGCACAGGCTGGCTGCGGTCGATTCCACCCAGTTCGTGAGCCTCGCGCGAGACTCGGCCTTCGTCGCTTCGCTCCACGTGCCGGCTCCGACGGCCGACGGGTTCCTGTTACCGGAAACCTACGACATCGAGTGGCGCGAGGAAGCGCCCTCGGTGCTCGAACGCATGGTCACCAACTTCTTCAAGGTTTTCAACGATACCCTGAGGGCCCGGGCCGACAGCGTCGGCATGACCGTGAACCAGGTCTGCACCCTGGCTTCGATCATCGAGAAGGAAGCCTACCTGACTTCGGAGATGCCGCGCATCTCGGCGGTCTTTCACAACCGGCTCAAGCTGGGGATGAAACTGCAGGCCGATCCCACGGTGCGGTACGCGTTGGGCAAGTGGAGAGGGCGCGTGCTTTACAGTGACCTCAAGGTGGAGTCTCCGTTCAATACCTACTTCGTGACCGGGCTGCCGCCTCACCCGATCTGCAATCCCAGCCGCGCATCCCTGCGGGCGGCGCTCTATCCCACGGAGCCGTCGCACGAGCTCTTCTTCGTGGCTCACGGCGACGGCAGCCATTACTTCACCACCAATGACCTGGACCACGAGCGCGCCAAGGTCAGATACAAGGCCTATCTCGATTCGGTCAGGACTGTCGGCGCGCTGGACTCACTGGTGGGCGTGGGCCAGCTGGATTCACTGGCGGCGGATTCTCTCAAGGCGCGCGGCAAGGTCTCGGAGATGAAGGCGGCGATATCCAAGACCCCCACGGCGCCCCAGACGCCAGATCGAGGACCTGACGATGGCGCTCGCTAAGCTTGACGGAGTCGCTGGGCCGCTGGCCGCGAAGGCAGCGGACCTTGTGGCAGCGCTCCGGGCGCTTTCGCCTGTGCTGGTGGCTTTCTCCGGCGGAGTGGATTCTTCCTTGCTCCTGGCTGCGGCGCAAGAGGCCTGCGGGGGCAGAGCACTGGCGGTCACGGCCTCATCGCCCACGTTTCCCCGGCGGGAGCTTGACTCAGCCCGCGCGATCGCGGCCCTCGTCGGTGCCAGGCTCAAGCTGATCAAGACCCACGAGGTGGACGATCCGGCCTTCAGTGCCAATCCGCAGGATCGCTGCTATCACTGCAAGCGCGAGCTCTTTGCCAAGCTGGCTGCCCTTGCGTCGGCGGAGGGCTATCGGGCCGTCGTCGAAGGATCAAACGTGGACGACCTGGGGGATTTCCGGCCCGGGGAGCAGGCAGCGCGCGAACTGGGTGTAGTAAGCCCGCTGCGCCAGGTGGGCCTCTCCAAAGCGGACGTGCGGGAGCTGGCGCGCGCCATCGGTCTGCCGAACTGGGACAAGCCGGCAGCTGCTTGCCTGGCCTCCCGGTTCCCTTACGGCACCGAGATAACCCGCGACGGCCTCGCCAAGATCGAGCGGCTGGAGGATGCCTTGCACGACCTGGGTTTCCATCAGGTTCGCGCCCGTGCTCACGGTGATCTCTTGCGGGTGGAACTCGAACCCCGTGAGATCGAGACGGCCTCGGCCGGGCCGATGCGGGAAAGAATAGTCCAGGCCGCGCGCCGCGAAGGCTTTCGATTCGTCGCGCTCGATCTGGCCGGCTATCGCACGGGCAGTTTTAACCCTTGAGCTCGGAACCTCGAGCTATTAGCCTTGTATCATAACGTAGAGGGAGGAAAGCATGGCAGAGACCCAGAAAGCCAAGGCAGGAAAGAAGCCCGCGGCTCAGGAGGAACAGCAGCCCCGCCGGGGAACGCTGGTGCTCCGAAAGCCAAATGTGCTCTTGATGGTTGCGGGCATCGTGGTGATCCTTATCGGTTATCTCCTGCTCGGCAAGGGGAGCGTCTCGGCGGCGCCGATTCTCCTGGTTCTCGGTTACTGCGTGATCATTCCCCTGGCGATCGTCCTCTGGACTAGAAAGCCGGACGACAAGCCGCAATCGGGCACGGGCGAATAGCTCAGCGGTTAGAGCACCTGCCTTACAAGCAGGGGGTCGGAGGTTCGATTCCTCTTTCGCCCACCATTTCGGATTGCAACTGACCATAGTTTTGAGGGAGGCAATCATGAGGTCTAACTTCGGCTCCTTTGGGCTTGCAGGTCTCGTCATCTTGGGCATTCTGGGCTCCACCGCTGGGCCCGCGCTACCTGCATCGGACATTACCCCGGGGGACACCTCGCCGCTGGTTGCTACGTGGTCGGATGGTGGGGTGACGGTCAATGATCTCGTGACCTGGTGGAACTACGGGTTCGATCCCAACCGCAAGCCTCTCACGACTCTGGACGACAAGGAAGCCTTCCTCAACACGGTGATCAATGCCAAGTTGATGATAGACAAGGCCGAGTCGCTGGGCATAACTCAGCTGCCGACGGTCGCGGATTTCTACCGTGGCCGGCGGGCGGGAATGGTCACCGAGAAGGTGCTGACTCGCGCGACAGTGGGTCGAATCAAGATCGATGAGCGGGATGTCAACGACGTCTATGCGAAGCGCCTGACCGAGATGGACCTGAGCCAGATAGTGGTTCCCAAGGAAAGCCTGGCCGTGGCGCTTGAGGATTCGATCAAGGCGGGGGTACCTTTCGGCGACCTGGCGGTGCGCTACTCCATAGCTCCGACTGCCAACCAGCGCGGAGTGCTCGGTACTGCGAGATGGGGCGACTTTGCAGAGCGCTTCTCGGCGGTAGCGTTCGCCCTGGACGCGGGTCAGGTTTCCAGGCCGTTTCAAGTGCCGGTAGGCTGGTGCATCTTGCGGATGGATGCCAAGACGCTCAAGGCCCCAGCGGACACGGCTGCCGAGAAACGTGACATCAGGGCCAGGCTGGAGCAGGAGGGCAAGATGAGGGAACGAGCTAGCTATCTGGATTCCCTTAAGACTGCCTATGATTTCAAGATCGACACCCCAGCCGCGATCACCTTGAGCACCAAGTACGCCCTAGCCATCGAGAAGAGCGGGCAACTCGAGGACAAGGTGCGTGACGCGGACATAGTTCCTGACTTGAGCGCTACCGACCGCGCGGTCCCGTTGGTCACTTACCACGGCGGGGCACTCACTACGGGCGAAGCCGCCGACATCATAGCCAAGACGCCTTTTCAAGTCAGACCGAGGATGGACGAGCCTGAGGACCTGATCCCGTTCTTGGCGAGCAAGGCCATCGACTCACTGGTCTATGCCGAAGGAGTGAAGCTCGGAATCGACCGGGAGCCTGACGTGGTGGCCCAGGTCGAAAAGGCAAGGCGACGCAAGACCCTGTTCGCCTTCTACGACTACATTACCCGCGACGCAACCGTACCCGAGGACGAGGCCCGGGCCTACTACGAGGGTCACAAGGACCGCTACGATGTTCCCGCGGGCTGGACCATATCCAAGATTGCCGTCGGCACTATGGAAGAAGCCGATTCGATAATGCACGATCTGGCCGGCGGAGCCTCCTTTGAAGACATCGCCCGGCACAAATCACGGGATGCCTTCACCGCTACCGAGGGCGGCAGCGTGGGCTTCCTGCGGAAAGGCGACGACCAGGAATTCGATGGTTTCTTGGAAACGATGCAGCCCGGCGAGCGCAAGGTCTTCAGGAGCCTCGAGGGAATCGTGATCCTCTGGCTCCAAGCCAAGCAAGAGCCGCGCAAGGCGACCTTTGAGGAAGCGCGGGACGCAATCAATCAGACCTTGGTTGCGGAGCACAAGGACGAGATCATCAAGAAGTGGTCCGACGCCAGGCGCGCCTTACTGGGGGTCACCATCAATAAGGACGTCCTCGCCGGCGTGGTTCTGAAATAGAGCCGTGACGCGTTTGGCTACTTGAAGCGCGCCGCCGCGTCTTGGGCGGGTTTGAAGTTGGGATCGATGCCGAGCACCTGCTGGAGGAGCCTCCTGGCTTCGTCACGGCGGCCCTGACTGGCCCTTACGCCTGCCAACCCAAAGAGAGCGAGGACACTCCTGGGCTCCAACTTAGCGGCTTGTTCGTATGCCGCAGCCGCTTTGTCCAGCTGCCCGCTCTGCCGATAGACGCCTCCGAGATTGACCAGCACCTTGGCGTCACCTGGAGCCACATCGCGAGCGCGCTCGAGGTAGGTTACCGCGCTGTCGGGGGGGCCGTTGCGAATGAAGACCGCTGCGGCGTTGGTCAAGGCCTTGACGTTGGCCGGCTCGATCTTGAGGAGCCGCTTGAAATACTCCAGGGCGGTGTCGCCCAGCCCTTTGTTTGCGTATGCCAATCCCAGATTGAAGAGCGCCGTTGGGTTGCGGGGATCGCTGTCGATTGCCTGCTGGAGCACAGCTACGGCGCTGTCACTCTGGCCCTGCTGCAAGAGCGCGCTGCCCAGGTTGGCGAGCCCTTCGGGGCTCCCCGGCACCAGTTCGATCGCCCGCTCGTAGCACTTGATCGCACCCTCGAGGTCTCCCACCGCCTGGCCGATCACGCCGAGACTGAAATAGGCACTGGAGTTCAGAGAGTCGATCTCGAGCACCCGGTTGTAAGCCTCGATTGCGGCTGCGTAGTCTTTCTTCTGAAGCAGCGCCTTGGCCAGGTGGAGCTGGGCTTCGGGGTTCATGGGGTCGGCCTGCACGAACTTCTTGTAATCAGCCAGCGCGACGTCCAATTCGCCGCGGTCGAAGGCATCCCCGCCGGGCTCCATGTACTCGCGAATCAAGTAGATCATCTTGTTCGGGTCTTTGAACCCCAGGCTGGTGATCTCGGGAACCGGCGCTACTGACGGGCTCACGTAGCCCAGGGCTCTAAACTGCCGGGCCTCCTGGGCGTTGGCCTTCACCACGGCGCCCTTGACCTCGGTCTCCTCCCGGGCCGCATCGAAGAGCGCTCGCTTGAGCTCGGTGACCTTGCTGGGGTTGGAGGCTGCAAGATTGAGGTCCTCGCCGGGATCCTTGATGACATCGTAGAGCTCCTCCTCAGGAGCGAAGATGTACTTCCACTCGTTGAACCTCACGCCTCTGAGGG
>DATKKY010000285.1:0-4935 GCA_035542695.1 bacterium
TCTCCTGCATCATGTCAGCCTGGCCAACCAAGGTGGGCAATCCGGTCGAAGGACCGCCACGCTGGATATTGACGAGCACGGTCGGGGTCTCCAGGACGATGCCCAGGCCCAAGTTCTCCATCATCAGGCTGAAGCCAGGGCCCGAAGTGCAGGTCATGGTCTTCCATCCGCCCCAGGCAGCGCCCAGGATGGCATTCATCGACCCTATCTCGTCCTCCATCTGCATGTAGATGCCGCCGACCTGAGGCAGCCGTTCCGCCATGCGTTCCGCAATCTCGGTTGACGGCGTGATCGGGTAGCCCGCGAAGAACGAACAGCCTGCGGCGAGCCCACCCTCGGCGCAGGCGTGATCGCCGGTCATGAAATGCTCGCCGGTCAAAACCCTCCTGTCCTGGGCCAATTGCTATACCTCCGATTTCTGCGGAGTTCCCTTGGCCGGCTCGGGGCTCGGGCTCTCCTCAAGCTTCTTTACGTATATGGCAAACTCAGGGCATATCAGCTCGCACAACCCGCAACTGACGCAGGCTTCAGGGTTGACGGCGGCAGGTGTGTGATAGCCTTTCTTGTTGTAGCCCTCGGAGATCTCCAGCACCTTACGAGGGCAGTACTCAACGCAGAAGCCACAGCCCTTGCAGAGCTCCCGTATGAGGTGGATTTCCCCGTGGGGAACCTTGACGGCGTCAGTGTCGAGCGGTTTTCTCCAGTACTTCACGCGAAATTACCCCCCGTTTCGCCCAGCCCCGGTCGCTTCACACCCGGCTGCCAAGCTACTTCGATCGAGCTCAGAATTCAGTGGAAACTTAGTCCCAGGAACGATACCATACCGCCAAGCTCCGCGCAAGTCGAATTGCCGCTTGGGCTCGGTGCGAGAGGATTGGGGGTCGTCGAAGCATGGGCAAGTGGGCCGGACTGCTGATTCTCGTATGTCATTTGATCCTTGCTGCCGCCATGGGCAATGCAGCCCCGGCCGCTCCTCAGACGCAGTTCAACTTCGCCGTGCTGGGTGACCGGACCGAGGATGCTGACGAGGCGGTCTTCGAGCAGATCCTTTCGGAGATTGCCAATCTGGACCCGAGTTTCCTGGTGTCAATAGGCGATCTGATACAGGGCTATACCTCCGATTCGGCGCTGGTCGAGGGCGAGTGGAACGAAGTTCTGGACCTCTTGGATGCTACCGGCATCGAGTACCATCTCACTACGGGCAATCACGACATCTTTGATGCTCAGAGCGCAGCTATCTATCGCACCCGCTTTGGTTCGCCGGACAAGTTCTTTAGATTCATGGACCGCGCCTTCATAACTTTCGATGTCTCGGCGTACGGCACGGCCGATGCCATCCCCTCGGCCAAGATCGATTGGCTCGTCCGCGTGCTGGAAGTCTCCAAGAAGTCGAAGGGGATATTTGTTTTCTACCACAGACCGTTCTGGTGCGAGGACTTTTCGGCGGGGCGCGAAAACCGGCTTCACAACATCTTCAAGAACTATCCAATCAAGGCCGTCTTCACAGGTCACTACCATCGCTACTTTCACACGGTGCGGGACGGCATCCAGTACTTCGGTGTCCCGAGCTCGGGCGGCGCACTGCCGCCGGGAGGACGTGACCGGGGTTGCTTCTATGGTTACATGCTGGTGCACGTGCGCGGGGAGAGCCTATCAGTCAACCTGGTTGAGCCTGGGATCTTCAAACCCGTGGACACCGTGACGTTCGAGGACGGAATCAAGATGGCCGAGGTGGATGCCAAGGCGGTCCAGCTGGGCGAACTGCTGGCATACGACTACCGAATGTCGAGCGTAGGGCAGGTGACGATCACGATCGAGAATCCGGGCCACACGACGCTGACGGATACTGCACGGTGGGTGTTGCGCGGGGACTGGGCAGTACAGCCAATCAAGGACTATGTGGAGGTGCCTCCTGACGAGGTCGGCAAGCTTACCGCCTTCGTCAGGTGCGATGGCTACCTGTTTCCGGTGCCCATCGTGGAACTGCACTTGCCATGCTGCGATGGCAGGATAGTGGACGTGGTGAAGCCGCTCAATGTGAAACGGGTCACCTACGCCGACTTGGCGGACAGTATGCCAGTGATCGATGGGGTCTTGAACGAACCGGTCTGGCGGGGGATCGCGGGCGAGACCCACTTCTTCGGGCCGCAGGGTGGACGGTCCCCGACGGATTCGACGGTGCTCCGAGTCTGCTATGACTCCACCAATGTGTACCTGGCGGCGGAGTGTTTCGATAGCAAGATCGGGGAACTGAGGGCAATGGCGACCGAACGCGACGCCTCGGCCGCCGATGATGATGCCGTGTCCTTCGTCTTCCAGCCCAGGCGAGATTCTGAGACCTTCTATCAGGTATCGGTGAACCCCATAGGGACCCTCTTTGACCGCCGGGTCGAGGTGTGCCCTTTTGGCACCTACGTGAGCGATCCGACCTGGGACGTGGTCGCGACCGTCGCGACCAAGGTGCTCTCTGACAGGTGGGTGGTCGAGATCGCAATTCCCCTGGCTGGACTTGACGGTGCCGCCGCAGGGGAATCGCGCTGGGGCTTCAACTTCTCGAGGATCGAGCAGAGGCTCCGGACCACGGCTCTCTTCCAGGCGCCCCTGCGCTACAGGTCCGACGGGATAGGGATCATGGGCTTCAGGTAGGACCTGTCAAAACTAGGAAAAATGTCTTGACAGGCACAAAACGAGGCTTATATTTGTCGCTAGTCTCGCCGGCCATACAAGCGGCTGGCATGTGGGACATTGCGCCGGCACCGTCGGCGGATCAGAGGCTAGTCGGCGGTGGGGCGTGTATGAAGGCCCGTTAGGGGGATTCACGCAGCCTGGCCGGGTTTGCGTGTATCCTTACGTTTGGAAAGTTCAGTTTGCGCAAGAGGTATGTGTTGATTAAGGTTGACGCTCATCGCGCCTGGCCAGCGTTTTCTAAGGAGGTGGTCTTAACAGATAGAGCGCCGAACTCGAGAAAGCTGGCATACCATAACGAGTGCGCACGGGTAGAAATGGAGTTGGGCTTGAAGGCCAATAAGGAGGCATGGAGGGACGCCGGACTCCTACGTTTCTCCTTGAACAGGAATCAAGGCCGGCAGGAAGGGAAGATGCTGAAATGAGTAGAACACTAGTAGCAGTGCTCGCGGCTCTGACTCTGCTTATGGTCGTTGGATGCAGCAAGCCACCTGAGCAGGAAATGACAGCTGCGACACAGGCTTTCGATGCTGCCAAGATGGCTGAGGCTCCGGACTATGCTCCTGATGCCTATCGCGTGGCCAGCGATACTCTGAACGCTGCAATGGCGCTCAAGAAGG
This sequence comes from bacterium, assembly GCA_035542695.1. Classification (GTDB taxonomy): domain Bacteria; phylum Arandabacterota; class Arandabacteria; order Arandabacterales; family Arandabacteraceae; genus DATKKY01. The sequence goes on from DATKKY010000285.1 coordinate 3,306, forward strand.
AAGCAGACGGCAAGTTCGTGCTCTTCAGAAGCTACAGTAAGTCGAAGGCCATGTACGTTCGTGCCCAGGCCCTGGCAAACGAGGCCGCAACCAAGGCCGCTGCCGAGAAGGAGAAAGTAAGACTTGAAGTCACCGATATGCTGACTCAGGCCAAGGCGCTCATGGACTCGGCGGATGTCGCCCTCAAGAAGGCTCCGAGAGGCAAGGGCAGCAAGGCTGACATCGAGCTGATAAAGACCGATCTGGCGGCCGCGAAGACTGCCTTTGATGATGCCAATACTGACTTCACCAACGGCAAGTTCAAATCCGCTAAGGCGAAGCTCGAGGCCATGATGCAGAAGTGCCACTCGATCATGGACGAGATCGAGAAGGCTCGGGGCATGAAGAAGGAAGCGGCGCCGGCTGCTGCTGCGCCTGCACCGAAGAAAGCGCCCGCGAAGGCGCCGGTGAAGAAGTAAAGTTCTGAGGTAGTGACTATCTCATTGTCGCTGGGGCCATCCGCAGAGGTGGTCCCAGCGGCAGATTTTATTTGCATCCGAAGGTGGGCTTTTTGAAGTTAAGGTGGCGCTTACTCTCTCTGGTCATTCCCGTGGCAGCTGCGGCTTTCCTACTGGCTCTGTTCTTCTACCAGCGAGACTATCCGCCGACTTATGCTCTAGTCAACGCCAAGAGCGCCCTGGCGCGGGCGGCCGAGACCGGCGCCGAGCATTACGCCCCCGACTCCTACCGCTTGGCAAGCACTGCCCTAAGAGATGGATCGATGGAGATGGCCTTTCAGAACGGACGCTTCGCCTTGCTGCGCGACTACGAGCAAGCAGACACGCTGATCCAGCGTGCCGATCAACTGGCGCTCCAAGCGGCCGTTGAGGCTGAGGGGCGCCGTCGCACGCTTGACTCGCTTGCCCGAAGCCAGCACACGCAACTTGAGGGGGAGCTGTCGCTATGCCGAGAGGCTCTGGATGGCACCCTGATCAACTTTGAGGCTGAACGCTACTGGTCCTCCGCCGACCTGGCCCTCACCACCAGCTGGCTCTTGATCGGCAGGGGCGAGTACGAGGAAGCGATGCAGAGCGTGCAGGAGGGCAGGCAGGCCCTGAGGAAGGCGGTCGAGGCGCTGGCGGAGGTGACCAATAACGAGAAGGGCAAGATCGGAATGTGGCGCAACTGGGTCCAGGAGACGGTGGCTGAGTCCAAAGCAGCCAGCAGTCATGCTATCATTGTGGACAAGTCTGCGCACAAAGCTTACTTTGTGGACGGGGGTGCGGTCGTCAAGACCTACAAGTGCGAGCTCGGCTGGAACTCGGCTGAGCAGAAGTACTTCCAGGGTGACGGGGCTACGCCTGAGGGCAGGTACCAGGTCACGGCGATCAAGGGTCATAGCAAGTACCACAAGGCGCTGCTGATCAACTATCCCAACGAGCTGGACAAGAGGAAGTTCGCCGAGAACAAGCGCAAGGGAGTGATCTCCCGGTATGCGCGAATCGGCGCCATGATCGAAATACACGGTGGGGGCGGCCGAGACCAGGACTGGACTGACGGTTGCATAGCTCTCACTGACCGGGACATGGACAACCTGATATCACGCGTCTCGGTCGGCACTGCTGTTACTATCGTGCGTAGATCGGATACC
>DATKKY010000286.1:0-5177 GCA_035542695.1 bacterium
CACCGTCAATCTCTCCAAGCCGGTGGTCTTCGTCGGCGCCTTGCTGGGAGCCATGCTGGTGTTCCTCTTCTCGTCGCTCGCGATCCGGGCAGTCGGCCGGGCGGCTCAGTCCATTATCGAAGAAGTCCGCCGCCAATATGCCAAGCTCGCGCGCGTCAACGACATCATCCAATTCCCAGACGATTTCAAGCCTGACTATGGTACCTGCGTTGACATCGTCACTAAGTCGGCGCTCCGCCGGATGGTGACCCCCGGCCTCCTGGCGGTGCTGATGCCGGTCGCCGTGGGCATTATCTTCAGGGTCTTCATTACCCCGACCGACAAACTGATAGCGGCCGAGGCCGTGGCGGCTCTCCTGATGGTTGGGACTATCGTGGGCATCCTGATGGCCCTGTTTCTCAACAACGGTGGCGGCGCCTGGGACAACGCCAAGAAGTACATCGAGGCCGGCGCTTACGGCGGCAAGTACTTGACCGGGCCGGACGGCAAGAGGATTAAGAACCCGACTCACGCAGCGGCCGTGGTGGGCGACACCGTTGGAGATCCCTGCAAAGACACCGCGGGGCCTTCGCTCCACGTCCTGATAAAGCTGCTGTCCACAATCACGCTGGTGCTCGCGCCGCTGTTTATCTGAGGCCGTGGCGCGATATAAATCGAGGGGCCGTTCCGCCTGAGCGGGACGGCCCTCTAATCTTATGAGTTACTTTGGGTCCCGGTGCTGGCCTATCCTTGAGGTGCTACGTCGGCGGCATCCGGCAGCACTACCACCCGGTCGTGCGAGACCTCGGCGAAGCCGCCACTCACATTGACGGTCTCGCTCTTGCCTCCAGTCACGAGCCTGATGTGGCCAGCCTTGAGCATCACCACGAAGTCAGCATGCCCAGGCAGGATACCCATCTCGCCCTGCCAAGCAGGCAGAACCACCATCTCTGCCTCGCCGGTGTATAACACCTTGTGGCTGGTCATTACCTCGAGCTTCATTCGGCCGCTCCGAGCTTCTTGGCATTCTCGAGGGCGTCATCAATCGGCCCGGCCATGAAGAAGGCCTGCTCGGGGAGCTTGTCAAGGTCGCCGTCGATGATCTTCTTGAAGCCTCGGATGGTCTCGGCAAGCGTCACGTATCTGCCCTTCTGGCCGGTGAAGGTCTCGGCCACGTTGAACGGCTGGGAGCAGAAGCGCTGCACCTTTCTTGCCCGAGACACGGTCATCTTGTCTTCGTCGGACAGCTCGTCTACGCCCAGGATTGCGATGATGTCCTGCAGTTCCTTGTACCTCTGAAGCACCTTCTGAACTCCGCGCGCGACCTCATAGTGGTCCTTGCCCACAATCCCGGGCTGAAGGATGCTCGAGCTCGACTCCAGGGGATCCATAGCCGGGTAGATACCCAACTCCGAGATCTGCCTCGACAGCACCACCGAGGCGTCCAGGTGACTGAACACGGTCGAAACCCCGGGATCGGTAAGGTCGTCGGCGGGCACGTAAATCGCCTGCACCGACGTGATCGAGCCGACCTTGGTCGAAGTTATTCTCTCTTCGAGAGCTCCGATGTCGGTCGCCAGCGTAGGCTGATACCCCACCGCTGACGGCACTCTGCCCAGCAGGGTGGAGACTTCGCTGCCGGCCAGCACATATCTGAAGATGTTGTCGAGGAAGAAGAGGACATCCTGGTTCTGGTCCCGGAAATACTCAGCCATAGTGACGGCGGTCAGACCGACCCGGAGCCTCGACCCCGGGGGCTCGTTCATCTGGCCGTAAACCAGCACGGTCTTATCCAAGACGCCTGATTCCTTCATCTGAAGATAGAGGTCATTGCCCTCCCTGGTCCGCTCGCCGATACCTCCGAAAACCGAGATGCCGCCATGCTCCGCAGCGATGTTTCTTATCAGCTCCATCACGATCACGGTCTTGCCCACGCCGGCGCCACCGAAGAGCCCGATCTTGCCGCCACGCGGGAAGGGCGCCAGGAGGTCGATCACCTTGATCCCGGTTTCGAAGATCTTGATCTCGACGTCCTGCTGGACCAAGGACGGCGGGTCGCGGTGGATGGGATAGGTCTGCTTGGCACCGATTGGGCCAAGGTAGTCAATCGGCTCCCCCAGAACGTTCATCAGCCTGCCTTGAGTTTCCGGCCCCACCGGAACTCTGATATAGTCGCCCGTATCCTCCACCACCGAGTCCCGTGCCAGCCCCTCGGTCGGGCCCAGGGCAATCGTCCTCACTACATCGTCGCCGAGGTGGGCCATCACCTCGACCACCAGATCGTTGACTTTAAGCGCATGGTAGAGAGGAGGCAGCGAGCCCTCCTCAAACAGCACGTCCACCACGGGTCCTACAACCTGAACCACTCGTCCCTTGGCCATCGGTTCGCTTCCTCTCGATTAATCGTTCTTAGGCTAAGCTATCGTCTCCGCTGCTCCGACAATGTCGGTCAGTTCTCTGGTTATCGCAGTCTGTCTTGCCTTGTTCATCACCAGCGTCAACAAGGCAATCACGTCGTCGGTGTTCTTGGTCGCCCGCTGCATCATGAACATTCTTGCAGCGTGTTCGCTCACGGTGGATTCCACGATGGCGCTCCATATCCTTATCCGCACCAGCTTCGGCAGGATTGCAGCAATCGTTGCGCCAGCCGCAGGTTCGTAGGAGTAATTCATGTAGTTCCGGCCAGTCTCAGGCAGGCGTGCTACCGGGAGCACCCTGACCACTCTGGGGATGTGCCGTGCCACTGATGCAAACTCGGTCATCACCACGTGAACCTCCGAGACCGTTTTGGCGAGATAGAGATCTATCACCTTAGCGCTCACCTGCTCGGTGAATTCAGGGGTCAGCTGCCCCGGCAAGCCTGTATGACTGATCACGATCTCGTAGCCGCGCTTGGCCAGGAAATCCACGCCCTTCCTGCCGAAGACCACGAACTTGACCTTGTCGCGGCCGACCTTGTCTGCAAAATCCACAGCCGCCTGGATCACCCTGGTGTTGTAGCCGCCGCAGAGCCCCCGGTCAGAAGTGACCAGGATCGCCAGCACGTAGCCTTGGTCGTTGGCTTCAACCAGAGGATGGACAGCTTCGGGCTGAGAGTTCAGAAGATCGTTGGCCATCCGCGCCAGCGCCTCAACATAGGGCTTGGAGCTGGCCAGCGTACCCTTTGAGCGGAAAAGCCTGGCAGCCGCAATCTTCTCCATCGCGCTTGTTATGCGCTTGATGTTCTCTACCGTTCGAATGCGCTTGCGTAAGTCCCTAATGTTTGGCATGGAGATAGGCCTGTTTCGCCTCGGTCACCAGCTGTTTGAGCGTAGCCTTGGAGGTGTCATCAAGCGGCTTTGCCTTGATGGTTGCTCCGAGCTGCGGGTACTTCTCATCCATGAAAGCGTAAAGGAACGCTTCGAAGTCCTTTATCCTGTCGGTCGGGATGTCATCGAGATGGCCGCTGATGCCTGCGTAAACGATCAGGACCTCCTTCTCGACGGGGACGGGTTTCGACTCATCCTGCTTCATGGCCTCGGTCAGCTTCTCTCCCCGCAGCAGCTGATTCCGGCTGGCCGCATCAAGATCCGCCCCGAACTGGGCGAAGGTGGAAAGAGCCCGGTACTGCGCCAAGTCCAGCCGGAGCATGCCGGCGACCTGCCTCATTGACCTGAGCTGGGCTGAGCCGCCCACCCGTGAGACCGAAAGCCCCGTATTGATGGCCGGGCGAACTCCCGAATAGAACAGGCTGGTTTCAAGGTAGATCTGGCCGTCGGTGATCGATATCACATTGGTCGGAATGTAGGCCGAGATATCACCGGCCTGGGTCTCGATCAGGGGCAGCGCCGTTATCGAGCCTGCACCCTTGGCATCGCTCAGTTTCACCGCGCGCTCCAGGAGGCGCGAGTGCAGGTAGAAGATGTCGCCAGGGTAGGCTTCTCGCCCCGGCGGCCTCCGCAGGAGCAGAGCCAGCTGCCGGTACGCGACCGCATGCTTGGAGAGGTCGTCGTACACCACCAGGACATCCTTCCCCTTCCACATGAATTCCTCGGCCATGGCGCACCCGGCGTAGGGGGCGATGTACTGAAGCGGTGCAGGGTCATTGGCAGTTGCCGAGACCACAATGGTGAAAGCCATGGCCCCCAAGCGTTCAAGCTTCTCGATGGTCTTGGCGACCGCGGCCTGCTTCTGCCCAATCGCCACGTAAACGCAGATCACATTCTCATGGTTCTGATTGATGATGGCATCGATGGCGATGGCGCTCTTTCCCGTCTGGTGATCGCCGATGATCAGTTCGCGCTGGCCGCGGCCGATCGGGATCATGGCATCGACTGCCTTGATGCCGGTCTGGAGCGGCACCTTGACCGGCTGTCTATCTACGACGCCCGGCGCGATTACTTCGATCGGCCTGAAACTGGTGGTCTCGATCTTGCCTTTGCCGTCAAGCGGATCGCCGATCGGGCTCACCACCCGTCCTACCAGAGCTTCGCCACAAGGCACCTGGAGCACCTTGCCAGTGCGCTTGACCTCGTCGCCTTCCTTGATCCCAGCATCACTACCGAGGATAATCACGCCAACCGATTCCCGCTCCAGGTTAAAGACCATGCCGGAGGTGTGGTCAGCGAACTCAACAAGCTCCCCATTCATCACCCGATCCATGCCGTATATCTTGGCGATGCCGTCACCCACCTGGATCACGTAGCCGGTTTCCAGGACGTTGACCGCCGTCTCGAAACCTTCCAGCTGTTTCTTGATTATCCCGATTATCTCATCCGCTTTCATGAGGAGACCAACCTCTCTCTTACTGCTTTGAGCTCCGTCCGTAGCGTATTATCGATCACCTTGTCTCCTATCCTTACCCAGACGCCGGCCAGCACCCCGGGGTCAGCCTGGGCCTCGAGATCGACTTTCTTGCCGGTAAGCTGGTCAAGAGCCTGCCGCAGCCTGGCAAGGCTCTCCTGGTCCAATCCGGTCGCGGTCTTGACGGTCGCCTTGACCACCCCCATCTCCCTCCTGGCCATCGCGCCGAACTGGGAGGAGATCTCACCGGCCAGATTCAGATTCTTGGTCTCGACCAGGATCCTTATTAACCGCCGCATCACATCACTTTCGCATACCAGTTTGAGGAACTCCTCTTTCCTGGCAATAGGAATTAAGGGATGCAGTAGGAAGAACACCACGCGGCGCTCGGCTGCCATCAGGCCGACCATCCTCTC
>DATKKY010000287.1:0-10983 GCA_035542695.1 bacterium
GGACACGGTCCAGTGCGTGAGTGACGTTCCGGCGCCGGATACGACGTTGGTCACAGCTACCGACAACTGCGGCGCAGTCCATGTCACGCACTTGAGCGATGTGTGGGGCGTCCCCCACGCGCCGCTGGGCAACGTCTCCTGTGCGCAGGTTCTGACCCGCACTTACCGGGTCACTGACCTCTGTGGCAACTTTGCGGACTGCCAGCAGCTTATTACGGTGTTTGACACTGAGGCGCCGCATGTCGCGTGCGGAGCTCCGCAGACCATCGAGTGCAATAGCACGCCGGTTTGGGGGACACCGACGGTCACCGACAACTGTGACCCGTCACCCGCCCTTGCCTACACAGACAGCAGCTACACTGGCACCTGCCCGCAGAACGAGCTCTTGGTGCGTATTTGGCAGGCGACCGACCTGTGCGGCAATGTGGGAGCCTGCCGGCAGACAATCACAGTGCACGATAGCCACGCGCCGGACGTCAGCTCCGGTCCTCCGGATACTACGGTCGCGTGCGCGAAAGACGTGCCGGCTCCTGATGCCAGTCGCGTGCACGCTACTGACAATTGTGGCACGGTGACGGTGCAGTGGGTGAGCGATGTGCCGAGCGGGACGTCATGCAACCAGACGATCACGCGGACTTACAGCGTGACCGATCAGTGCACCAACTCGGTGAATTACATCCAGACGATTCACGTGATCGACAACGTTAATCCTCAGATCGCCTGCGCTGCGGAGGAGCATGTTGCCTGTGGCAGCCCGATCAACTTCACCGATCCGACGGCCACCGACAACTGCGATCCGGCTCCGGTGGTGAGCGTAGTATCGACCACTACTACCAACGGGCCGGGCCCCGGTGAGGTGACGCATACCAGGACCTGGAAAGCCACTGACAGCTGTGGCAACTTCGCGCAGTGCAGCCAGAACATAATCGAGGGAGCCTGCGCCTGCTCGATCGCTGGTGCCAGCTCGGTCTGCCCGAGCTCAACGCATCAGTATTGCGGGCCAGTGGACATGAGCTCCTACGATTGGTCGATCAGCGGTGACGGCTCGATAACATCGGCGCACAATACTCGGTGCATCGATGTCCAGGCTGGTTCAACCTGCAGCGGGTCGTTCACCTTGACCCTGTCGCTCAACGGTGGGGCGAGCCAGTGCCAGAAGACCGTGACGGTCACCGACGTGACAGGCCCGGTGATCACGGTCTGTCCGCCACCCGACACGGTCCAGTGCATGAGCGATGTGCCCGCGCCCAACACCGGTCTGGTGCAGGCTACGGACAGCTGCAGCGCAGTGACGGTAGCGTGGGCGGGGGACGTTCCGAGCGGCACTTGCCCGACGACCGTAACTCGGACCTACCGCGCCAACGACGCGTGCGGCAATCATACGGACTGCGTGCAGCTGATTATCGTGCGCGACACGCTGCCGCCGAGCCTGGTCTGCGCGCCTGACGGCCGGATCGCTTGCGGGGAGACAGTGGTCTTCACTGATCCCCAGGCTACCGATAATTGCGACCCGTCCCCGGGGCTCCATGTCCAGTCAACTACTACGACTCCTGGGCCTGGGCCGGGCGAATACACGCACACACGCTGCTGGACGGCGAGCGATGTTTGCGGCAATGTCAGCGCTCCCTGCTGCCAGAACATTGTCGAGAGCGCCTGCCCGTACCAGCCGCTCACCTTGAGCAAGGATGACGGCGTGGCCGGCTCGGTTGCGCCTGGTGACACCATTCATTACACCATCGCTTGCGGCAACCCGAACAACCAGGGCGTGACGGGCGTGGTGATTACCGACCATCTGCCGCCCGAGGTGGCGTTCGTGTCGGCCTCGAGCGGAGGCACCTACGACAGCAATACCCGGACAGTCACTTGGACGGTTGGGGCACTCGGAGGTAGCGCGGGCAACGACTGGATGCTGTCAGTCGAAGTCGATCCTATGATTGCTGGGCCTACCTCGATAGTCAACACGTGCGCTGCGGTGTCGGACCAGACTGGGACCAGCACGGCTGCGGAGACCACTCATGTCGAGGTTCCTGTGATCCAGGTTTACATCGACATCAAGCCGACGGCGTGCCCGAACCCATTGTATATCAATGCCAAGGGCGTGCTGCCCGTGGCAATACTCGGGACCGCAGAAATCGATGTGGCCAGGATAGAGACATCCAGCCTTAGGCTCACGCGTGACGGTGTGGCGGGAGAGATTGCGCCGGTCAGCACGTCGTTGGCCGATGTCGCGACCCCGTCAATCGGTGGCCAGTGCAGCTGCAACCTTGACGGCCCGGACGGCAACACCGACCTGGTTGCGAATTTCGCGCTCAAGCCTCTGATTCAGGCGCTCGGGCTCGGCAGCGTCAAGGGCCAGACTGTCGTCCTGACGCTCAAGGGGCTCATCAATCCTCCGCCCCAGCCCACTTTGACCAAGGATGGTGTCAGGGGGATAAGCGGAAGCGACTGCGTCATGGTCACCAGTGGGACCGGGCATGATACCATCTGGATCATGGAGTCGCGCAGTGTAGTCTCCTCGGGATCGCAGGCGAAGTTCTCCTTCTCGCTCACCGAGAACGACCATGTGCGCGTGGAAGTCTTTGATGTCCACGGCAGGATGGTACAGAGCCTGATGGATTCTGATCTCGGCGAGGGCACCTATTCGGTGGATTGGAACATCTGCGATGCCTCCGGTCAGCGGGTGCCGATCGGGATCTACTTCGTGCGGCTCACGACGCGGACGCAGAACGCGACCAAGAAGATTGTCGTAGTCGAGTGATTAAGCCCTGACCGCTCGACGCCAGCTCCCTTAGGGACTGGTGCCGACGGCAAGGCCCAGCAAAGGGAGGCCGTGCCTCGTTGGCATGGCCTCTCTTCTTTTGCTTGGGCTGGGCTGCGCGTTGGCATATGCATGCGCGCATACGAATATGATGATGTACTGTCGAGCCTTGCCGCCCATGGCGACGGGGGCTCGAGCCACAGCCGGCGGGACTCCGCGCGAATGTGGAAATGTGGATAAGCGGGGCCTGGCTGTTGACAATCTCGAATCTCATGTGATATCAACTTGTTAGGAGTGATCTTGAAACAAGTATAGGAGCTGTTTTCCACAGGTTTCGGTTTAAAAGGGGGTTGACTTCTGGGCCCGGGCGAGTGGGAGAATCGGGGTGAGGCAGTCGATGGAGATGGTGGGCGGGGGTCCAGCCGATGGACGCGAGCTCGGGCGATTGACAGGGGCGGCGGCCGGGCGCAGACTGGCTCGGGCTAAGGCGAGGTGGTTACGAGGCCGATAAGAGGAGACAGGGCGCGAACCCAAGGGGAATAGGCACTTGGTCACATGGAGGTCGATTTCGATGGCGAGGGCAACTATGAAGTCGGTTCTGGTCTGCTCATTGCTGGTGGCGCTTGCCGCGGGGCAGCTTGTCGCTAGTGACTCACGAGTAGTGCCGCTGACTGGTGAGGAGGCGGCGCGAATCGCCGATCTCAGGGCAGCTGAAATCTTGGTTCAGTGCGGTCTGAGCTATTACTACCTGCCCGATGGCTGCCATTTTGCCACGGTCGTCGGCGGCATCGCAGAGGGCGAGGCCTATGGGGTCCACTTCAACATGACGGACGTGGTGCCCTGGTCCACACCGTGCGACACCGCAGCCTGCCTGACCCTGGATCTCTTGGAGCTTGTGCTGTACGACGTCCTGGTGCCGCCCGCGGACCAGCGCATGAATGTCAAGGTCTACGGCGCAGACGGCAGCGGCAATCCTTCTGGGGACGCCCTAGCCAATCGTGATTTCGAGCCAACTGCCAGCGATTCGGCGACCTTCATTACGGCTGCCATAGATTTCACCAACGGGGGATCGCTCGAAGGGCTAGACCTCCACTCCTGCCGAGGCAACTTCGTAGTGCTGCTGACGTGGAAGAACTCGACGGGCCATCCTCTGCTGGTGCTGGACAACATCAGCACCTACGTATCACAGTGCGGTAGCAATGCGGCCTGCTGCCAGATGGGCAACCCGCCTTATCTTTATCCCAGGTTCACGGTGCATACCGGCTACTATGGGAATGAGCCCAACCTCCAGTATCAGAGCCCCGTAAGCGACCCGGAAGGCGCCGGAACCTACGGCTATCTCGAGGCTTTCTGGGGAGCGTCCTTCTGCAAGTGGAGCACGGCGGTGGTGCCGACTAGCTGGGGCGCGATCAAGGCCACCTACCACTAGGCTACTGCTGTCAAGCTGCAAACCCCTTGCAGGCTAGATTCTTGGGTCGCAATACCGGTCGCAAGCCCGATAGGGTTTGACACGGCCGGCGGGCGGCTGTTAGTTTAGACTGAACGGGTCTGCCCGTCGGCGAATCCCCTTTGGAAGGGCAATATGGCAGATACAACGCATGGGCAATCTCCCCGCGCCCGGTGGGTTGGCCGTTTGATGTTGCTCGGAATTGCGGCCCTGGTCTCGGCCGCCAGTTGCGGGGGGCATCCGGGTACCAAGGCCGGGGGAGGCAGTAAGCCAGTGGCATCAGGTGCCGATTCCCTTGAGATCTCCATCGCGCTCAACAAGGGCAGCTATGCGATTGGCGAGCGTATGCAGATGACGCTAACGGCGAGGAACACGACTGGCCAGATGGTGACCCTCACTTTCCCGACGGCCCAGCGGGCTGACTTCGTGATCAAGCGCGGCGGCAAGCTGGTGTGGCAATGGTCTGCGGGCATGATGTATGCGGAAGTGATTACGCACCAGACGATCGCGCCAGGCGACTCGCTCACGATCGGGACTCAGTGGGATCAGGATCTCGGGGGCGGAACAAATCCGGGGCTTGGGGCTTACACCATTCAAGGCGTGCTGAAGACAAGACCAGAGAGGGTAACACCTGAGAAGCGGTTCGGTATAGTGGACTGAGATCGCTCGGAGGAAGCATAGTGAACGACCAGACGCGAGATGTCGAAGCTGTTGAGAATCTCGACAAGGCCCGCCAGAAGATTCTGGGCCAGGTGAAGCGGGTGATAATCGGCCAGGAACGCGTGATCGAAGAGATGCTGATCGCGCTGCTGTCCGATGGCCACTGCTTGCTGGTCGGCGTGCCCGGGCTTGCCAAGACCTTGCTCATAAGCACGGTCGCCCGGATCCTCGACCTCAAGTTCAGCCGGATCCAGTTCACTCCCGACCTGATGCCTTCGGACATAACTGGCACCGACATTATCGAAGAGGACAGGGCATCGGGGAAGCGCGCCTTCCGTTTCGTCAAGGGCCCCGTCTTCGCCAATATCGTGTTGGCCGATGAGATCAACCGCACGCCGCCCAAGACTCAGGCGGCTCTGCTTCAGGCGATGCAGGAGCGCCAGGTGACTGCGGGCGGGGAGACCTACCAGCTGGACCTGCCCTTCTTTGTGTTGGCCACCCAGAACCCTATCGAGCTTGAGGGCACCTATCCGCTGCCGGAGGCGCAGCTGGACCGGTTCATGTTCAATGTCTATGTGGATTACCCGCTTCACGACGAAGAGATCGAGATCGTGGAGACCACCACCAGCGCCTACGCCCCGGAGCTGGAGCGCGTGCTCACGGCGAAGGATATCCTCGAGCTTCAGCGGCTTGTCCGGCGGGTTCCCGTGCCGAAGCACGTAATAGCTTACGCGGTCAATTTCGCGCGTTCGACCAGGCCTAGCCACGACAGCGTGCCGCAGTTCATCAAGGACTGGGTCAGTTGGGGCGCCGGGCCCAGAGCCTCGCAGTACCTGATCCTGGGAGCCAAGACCAGGGCGATCCTTGCCGGACGCTACACGCCTACCACGGAGGATGTGCGCTCGGTTGCCAAACCCGTGCTGCGTCACCGCATAGTGACCAACTTCAATGCCGAGGCGGATGGCATCTCCACCGTGGACATCGTGGAGCGTCTCCTGAAAGAGGTCCCAGAGGTCGAGAAGGCTTGAGGGGGCGGAGGGCAGGGACGCGGCCGTGAGCGAGAGCGTATCGGAGGACTTCCGGAAGTATCTTGACCCGGCCGTGATATCGCGCCTCAAGGGGCTCGATATCAAAGCCAGGCTTGTCGTGGAAGGCTTTGTCTCCGGGCTTCACCGCGGGCCTTACAAGGGCTTCTCAGTGGAATTCGCCGAGCACCGCCAGTACATGCCCGGCGATCCGATCCGCCATATCGACTGGAAGGTCTATGGCAAGACCGACCGGTTCTACATCAAAGAGTACGAAGAAGAAACCAACCTGCGCGCTTACCTGATCATGGACGCCAGCGCGTCGATGGGATACAAATCCGATGGTATCACCAAGCTGGAGTATGGATCCTACCTGACGGCATCGCTTGCTTACCTGATGCTGAAGCAACAGGACTCGGTCGGGCTCCTGGTTTTCGACACCAAGCTGAGGAAGTACATTCCGCCGCGCTCCGTCAAGCGCCATCTGCACGCGATTCTGCGGGAGCTCAGTGCGACCGAGGCGAGAGACGAGACCGATCTCGGCACCACGCTTGAGCAGCTGGCCAGCCGTGTGACGCGCCGCGGTCTGATAGTCCTCGTCTCGGACCTCCTGGACGACGAGGCCAGTGTGGTGCGCGCCCTGAAACTCTTCCGGCACCGGAAGCACGAGGTGATCGTCTTTCATGTGCTCGATCCCTACGAAGTCACCTTCCCCTTCGAACACGAAGTGATCTTGAAGGACTTGGAAACCCACGAAGAGGTGGCCGCGGTGCCTTGGGAGATAAGGCGGGAATACGTCCGGCGCGTCGGTGCATGGATCGACCGTTACCGGACGGTGTTGAGGCAGAGCGGTGTGGATTACGTGCCCATCAGAACCTCCACCAGTTTCGATGTCGCCCTTTTCTCCTATCTGGAGAAGAGGCAGCGGCTGGGATAGGGAGCGCCGATGAACTTCCTCAATCCCTGGTACCTGCTGGCGGCCTTGGCTGCGGTGGTGCCCCTGGTGATCCATCTGCTCCACCGGCAACGGGCGCGGGTCGAAGTCTTCCCCTCGCTCGATTTCTTGCGGCGGATGATGCGCAAGCGGACGCGGCGCTTCCGGCTGAAGCAGCTGCTGCTCCTGATAACGCGGACCCTGCTCCTGCTTGTAATCGCGCTGGCCCTGGCGCGGCCGACGCTGACCGGTTCCCATGCGGTCCGGGGCCACCTGCCCACGACAGCGGTGATCATCCTTGACGACAGCTTCAGCATGGCCCGGCAGGCTCGGGAGGGGACCCTCTTCGAAGTAGCCAAGCAAAAGCTTGCCGAGGTGCTCAAGCACTTCGGCGGGGCAGACGAGGTCCACCTCGTAACCGCGTCTTCGCCGTCGCGTGATCTGACGGCGGCCTGGGGAACGCGCGATGCTCAAGAGATCCGGGACCATCTGGGCGCTTTGGCCCAGACCGATCTTGCTACCGACTTGGTCTCGCCGCTTGCGGCAGCTCGGGCCACGCTTGCCCGATCGTCCAACCCGGACAAAGAGATCTATGTGGTCTCCGACATGCAGAAGCTCGGCTGGGAGGGCCTGGAGCGCGAGATGGGCGACGACGAGTCGGCGGGCAAGGCGCTCCTGGTGGACCTGGGCGAGAACGATCCCAATTCGTGCGTCGAGGATATCGGCTTCACTATACCGTCGGGCAGCGACGATCTCCGCATGGATGTTACCTTCGCGCGTTTCAATTCCTCGGAGAGCCAGGGTCGGGTGGCTGAAGTCTATCTGGAAGGGGCGCTGCTTGCTCGCAGCGTCTTTTCGCCAGGCGAGGCAGTGCGAGCCAAGGAGAGCTTCCGCCTGCCCGCGTCCCGGGGTTTCCTCTGGGGAGAGGTGGCACTGGCGGAGGACCGGCTTCCGCTTGATGACCGCAGGTACTTCGCGGTGCCTTCGCGCAAGCGAGTGATCGGCCTCCTTGGCGACACCTACTATGTATCGAAGGCCCTGAGTCCCGAGGGAGGAGGCAGTTTCACTACCGTAGAGCTGGACGAGGGCAGCCTCACCAGCGCGAGCCTCGCGAAACTGGATGCCCTGGTGATGTCTAATGTGGCGAGACTGGCGCCGCTTGAAGTGGCGGCTCTCGCCGACTACTTGGCGGGTGGCGGACGCCTGCTGGCATTCGTCGGCAGCAAGGTGGACATCGGAGACTACAACCGCAACTTGCTGCCGCGGATCGCGCCCCCGGCTTCCTTGAAGATCGAGGGTCTCGCACGGGCAGTGGCGGGGGCCGCCTCTGACCAGACGGGCTCCGGGGGAACAAGCAGCACGGCCCAACCGGGCAGAGGCTTCTACACCATCGAGAGAGTGGATCGAGGCCACCGCATATTCGCCAAATTCAAGGGCGACGAAAGTCCTTTTGCTGATGCCCGTTTTTACACTTTCATGAAGACCGTGCCGGAGAGCGCCCAGGTGCTTGCTCATTTTTCCGATGGCTCGCCGGCCTTGATCGAAATGGGGGAACGCGCGATTGTCGTCACGACCTCAGCGGATGTCTCCTGGAACGATCTGGTGCTGACGCCTCAGTTCCTGCCCATTATCCACGAAGCGCTGCTCTACCTGACTTCAGGGGCGAGAGCCAGCCAGTCGTACAAGATCGGGGATGAGATTGACCTCAAGACCGGTGACCGTGGCGGGGAGGCTTATCTCCAGGGGCCTGCCGGTGGGACGCGGCTCTTCCCGGAGGCTCTGGGCCAGGGCCTTGGCTACAGAATCCCGCCGCCGGATGTTCCCGGGGTTTACTTCCTCAAAAATGACGTCGAGACGCTCTCAGTCTTCGCGGTCAATGTTGACACTCGCGAATCCGACCTCACCAAAGTTGCGCCGAGCGAGGTTGAGGCGAAACTCAAGCATTTCGATACAAAGTGGATCACATCTACCGACGACGTTGGTGAATCTATTTCGCTCCTGAGGCGGGGCCGCGATCTCTCCAGGCCCCTGGTTTGGGCTGGCCTTGTTCTGTTCCTGTTCGAGGTACTGCTGGCATCTAATCTTCCGCTCAGGCTCTCCAGGACTGACGATCAAGATGCTCTCCCAAATAGCTGAGAGAATCAGGCGAAGTGAGACGGTCGCGCGCGCCATCTCCGACGTAGGAAGACAGGACCGCGCGGTCCGGCTGGGCGGCCTTGCGGGCTCGAGCGCAGCTGTGCTCGCAAGCCTCATCTATCGCGAGCTCGGAGTTACGGTCGCGGTGGTGTGCCCGGATCAGGGCGAGGCCCTGCGGGAAGACCTCGAGAGCCTCCTGGGTCCGGAGGAAGTGCTCTACTTTCCGGACTGGGAAGTGCTGCCCTACGATGAGTTCTCGCCGCATGAAGCCATAGTCGGCACGAGGCTGCGCACCCTGGCCCTGCTTCGCGACAAGCGCAGGGCGATTGTGGTGATACCGGTGCGTGCCTTCATCAGGATGATCATCCCTTCCGATGATCTCGGCACCAACATCCTTAGCCTCGCCGTCAAGCAAAGCGTGCGCCCGGAGGACCTCGTGGCCTTGCTCCTGAGGGCCGGTTACGCCCGGGTTTCAGTGGTCGAAGACATAGGCACCTTCGCCACGCGCGGAGGCATCATCGATATCTACCCTCAGGGCCTGGACAATCCCGTCAGGGTGGAACTCCTGGGCGACGAGATCGAGTCGATCCGCGAGTTTGATCCCATATCGCAGCGATCGGTCAGGCAGATCGATTCGGCGAGAGTGCTGCCCGCCCGCGAAGTGATCCTGAGCGACGCAGCGATTGCCAATTTCATGCGGGCGCTCGAGGGCAAGCATCTCAGGGGCCAGGAGATCGAGGACGTAGTGATCCACGTCAAAGACCGTTTCTTCTTCGACGGCCTGGAGGCCTATGCCCCGCACTTTTTCTCCGAGCGGGCAACCATATCCTCCTATTTGCCCAAGGAGACCAGGCTGATTCTGGTGGAACCGGAGTCGCTCCGAGAGAAGGCCGAGGCTGTAGTGGCTGAGGCAGCGACAAGGTTCAAGGAGAGAAAAGGGACGGGCCGGGGACTGCCCGCGCCGGAGGCGGTCTTCGGCGACCTTGCGGAAGAAGTGTCGCGGCTCGGCGGCGTGAATGCCGTGGAGTTCTCGTCGCTCGCCACCACCCAGGGGGTGACCGATCTCGGCTTCCGGAGTTCGGAGCCCTTCGGCGGCAATCTCAAGGTATTGCAGGCCGCGACTGCGGAGGCTGCGAGCGCAGGCTACAGAACCTACATCCTCTGCGACAACATCGGCCAGGTGGAAAGGCTTGAGGAGATCATATCGGTGGAGGGCGGCGCCGTCACGATCGGCGTGGCCAGCCTCAGCGAGGGCTTCACCCTCCCCGACGCCAAATTGCGGGTGATCACCGACCGCGAAATCTTCGGGCGTTACAAGCGCAAGCCGCGCTATCCGCGCTTCAAGGGCGAGGGCCCGCTGGAAAGCTACCGGGCTCTCAACGTTGGCGACTTCGTGGTCCACGTCAACCACGGCATCGGCCAGTACGGCGGTATTGAGCGGCTGACGGTGGAAGGCCGCGAAACCGAGTGCATGCTCGTTCACTACCAGGACGGAGACAAGCTCTTCGTCCCGATCGACCAGTTGGACCTGGTCCAGAAGTACATAGGCCGCGATGGAGAGCCTCCGGCCCTGAGCAAGCTCGGAGGGGCCGGTTGGGAGCGCATCAAGGCCCGCACCAAGAAGGCGATCAAGGAAATGGCTGAGGAACTGGTGCGGATCTATGCGCTGCGCCAGGCCCGGCCTGGGCACGCCTTCAAACCGGACACCAGGTGGCAGAGGGAACTTGAGGCGTCGTTCATATATGATGATACGATTGATCAGGCGAGGGCGAGCGAGGAGATCAAGCGCGACATGGAGCGGCCCAAGCCGATGGACCGCCTGGTCTGCGGCGACGTGGGCTACGGCAAGACCGAGGTCGCCATCAGAGCTGCCTTCAAGGCGATGATGGACGGCAAGCAAGTGGCTGTGCTTGTGCCCACTACCGTGCTCGCCCAGCAGCACTACTATACCTTCAAGGAACGGCTCGCCGACTACCCGGTGACCATAGAGATGCTCTCCAGGTTCAGGACTGCCAAGGAGCAG
>DATKKY010000288.1:0-3262 GCA_035542695.1 bacterium
GAAATCTCGCGCGACGGATACCCGCGCGCCAGCGAGTAGATCTGGACGGCCCGCGGTGCGAGCGACTTTACCCGGCCGATCCACGCTTTGACTTCGCTTGCCGAAGCATTGCCCATCGGACCACCAGTGAAGAGGGCCTGAAGCGTCACATCCTTGAGGCCGGAGAGGCCCCTAAGCACGGAGTCGAGATCGATGCCAGGCGCCGGCTGATTATAGCTCGCCAGCTTTTCGGCTGTGCCGGCATCCAGCTTCATGATCCTCACGTCCAGGCGCTTCAGCGCCTCACGGACCCCGCGCTCGGCCACGGTAGTCGAATTCGACAGGATCGCCGTCCGCGCGTGCGGCGCGAGCCGGTTCCTTACCTCGACAACGCTCTCGACAATCCTTCCGAAGTCGGGGTGAAGTGTGGGCTCGCCGTTCCCCGAGAAAGTGATGAAGGCAGGCGGGGTGGGCAGGCGCCGAAGAGCGGCCTCAAGGGCCGACACTACTTGCTCCCTGGTCGGCAAGGCGAGCGCCGCGCAGTTCTCAAGCATCTTGAAGTCGGTCCACCCGTACTGGCAGTAGAGGCAATTGAAGGAACACACCTTGGTCCCGGCGGGCAGGATGTTCACTCCCAGCGAGTGGCCCAACCGCCGGGATTTGACGGGCCCATATACTATCGCCTTCTGAAGTGCAAGTAGCATGGTCATCGCTCCAATATGTCTTCAAGACCTCTGCCGAGTCGTCTAATCCCTTCCTCAATCTCGCGCTCACTGAGATTAGCGCACGAGAGCCTGAAACACACGTCGCTGCCGCGGCGCGCCTTACCATCGAGCGTCTGGCGATCCGGGAAGAAGACGCTCCCCGGGCTCACCCCTACCCCTCGCTCGGCCAGTTCCCGGACCAGCGCATCCTCGGAAATCCCCGGCCGCCTGCACTCGACCCACAGCGTATAGCCCCCCGAAGGCTCGGTCCAGGCGACACCCTCCGTCGGGAAGTGGCGGCGAATCGCCGTGAGCATGGTCTGCATCCGCTTGCGGTAGGCCCGGTGGATCCGTCGCACGTGCTTCTCATAGTGGCCTGCAGTGTAAAAGCGATGCATGGCCACCTGGCCCAGGTTGCTGTTCGAGAGATTGCTGTAACGGTGAATGGCCGCGAGGCGGTCGATACACTCACGGGCCGCTGCTATCCAGCCGATGCGGAGACCCGGGAAGACTATCTTGGAAAAAGTGCCCAGGTAGATTACCAGCTTGTGCCTGTCCATGGACTTGATAGGCAAGACCACCTTGCCGAAGTACTTCATCTCCTCTTCGAAGCCATCCTCAACGACGGGGACTCGGTGGGCCTGGCAGAGCGCGAGCAAGCGCTCTCGATGGACATGGCTGGTGGAGATGCCGGTGGGATTGTGGAAATTGGGCACGGTGTAGACGAATGCCGGCCGGCTGCGCTTGAGAATTCTCTCGAGCACCTCAAGGTCGAGCCCGTCGTCCCGCATTGGGACCTGCTTCAGGTCGAGGCCGTAGAACCGGAAGAGCGGCAGCACCAGAGCATAGGTTGGCGACTCCACCACGATTGAGGCCCCGGGGCTGGTCAGCAGCTTGAGAACAAGCTCGACCGCTTGCTGGGCTCCATTGGTGATCAGGATCTCATCGGCCATCACCGCCACACCGTGGGTCTGCATGCGATGGGCAATTGCCTCGCGGAGCGGCCGGTACCCCGCCGGATCGCCGTAGGCCAGGATGTCCTTGCCCCTCTCGGCAAGGACGTCCCGGACGCACGCCCTGAACTCGTCCACGGGACAAAGGTTATAGTCGGCGGCAAGCTTCGTGAATTCGATCGTGCCAGCACGGTGACGCGACGGCACCCGAGCCTTGAGGCCGACGCAGTCATCATAGAGGCGGCGCGCCGGCCGAGAGCAAACCTTCCCCCAATCCACCAGCGCCCCGGCAGGTGTCTCAGACGGCAGGGCAATCGCCATTCGCCGTCGGACCGTGGTGTACGAGCCGGGCCGGCTTTCGACGTAGCCCATGGCCCACAGCTCTTCGTAGGCCCGGCAGACCGTCGAACGGTCCACACCCAGCCGGTCCGCCAGCAGCCGTGTCGCGGGTAGCCGATAACCCGCCTTCAGCGTGCCCCGGTCGATCAGCGGCCGGATCTGATCGCAGATCTGGGTGTAGATGGGCCTCGGGTCCTTCTCGTTGAGCTTGACCAAGACCATGCTATCTCCCATCGCCCCAGTTGAGACCGGGGAGAAGCCCGACCATTCTCGGGTAAAGCTTAGGTTGGAAAACGGCTGGTGTCAACTGCCAATTCCGTGCTTTTCTGAGCCAGCCAATTATGAACGGTTGTCAGGGGCGAGTGCCTCCCACTCGCTCTTGAGGATGCCGTAGATCACTTCGTCCTCATAGCGGTCCCACTTCTTGATGTGCTGTCGGAAGAGCCCTTCCTGCTTCATGCCGAGCTTCTGCATCACCCGGCCGGAAGCCGGATTGCGCCTGAAGTGAACCGCGAATATGCGGTTGAGGCCGAGCTGCGTGAAGCCGTAAGCGACGACTGCCTGGGCGGCCTCGGTGCAATACCCCCGGCCCCAATAGGGCTTCCCTATCCAATAGCCGAGCTCGGCTCGATCGAAGCGCTGTCTTATGCTTAGCCCGACCGCCCCGATCAGCTCACCACTTTCGCGGCCAGTTATGGCCAAGGCGATCATCTCGCCGGCTTCGAACTTGGGCTGGTGAGTCGCAAACCACTCGATTGCCATACCGGGCAAGTAGGGATGCGGAATCTCGAGTGTGGTGTCGGCAACGGCGAAGTCGCCGGCCAGCCGCTCCACACGGGCGGCATCACTCGGGTCAAAGCCCCTGAGTAGCAGCCGGCGCGTCGTCAACCTCGGATAGTCCTTCATGCTCTCCTCCAGGCGGAGCGGCCCTTTCCGTCAATGTTGGCCTATCGGCGGCGCGATGTCAACACGTGCCGGCGCGAGGCAGGGCGCGCTCTACCTTGACATAGCCCCTAATAGCGCGGTAAGATACTCGCGCAATCTGCGAGATGCTCCGGCACCAAGGAGGTGATTTCCTATGAAGAGGCTTGCCAAGGGGCTTCTATTGGCAACGGTTGCCTTGCTGCTGCTCGCAAGCTACGCCGTGGCTCCAACCCAGAGCGGCATCAGTCTCACCACATCCCACGATTGCTACGTCTCAGGAGATTCGGTCGCCTTCACGCTCGCCAACGGTAGCGACTCTGTCTTCTGGGTGAACCACACACCGGTGTGGTCGATCCGTGACAA
>DATKKY010000289.1:0-6763 GCA_035542695.1 bacterium
TGCCCGCGGCAAACCCGGCCACGTGCTGGTCAATCTGGCGGTCGATGTCGAGATTGTGGTTGACGAGCAAGACAAGACGGTTTGACACCGAGTCCAGCCTGTGATACCTTCTCCTGCGGCGGGCTATGCACAGGCTGATAATGCTCGAAAGCAAGATCAAGGGCCTCAAGAACGAGATCAAAAAACATCCCGATGACCTTCCTATGCTCTCGGAGCTGGTCGGTCTCCTTAGATCAGCCGGCAAGTATGATCAGGCGATCTCCATGCTCGAGAAGTTCCTGGCCCGGCACCCCGATGATTTCAATGCCCTCATAATCTACGGCGAGACTCTGCTGGATCTCGAGGTCTTCGACGACGCGATACGGATCCTGAGACGAGCCTGTGACATCAAACCCTGCGCCCAGGCTCACTACACCATGGCCCGGGCGTACGACCTCAAAGGCTTGCGCGAGGAAGCGATCCGCGAGCACAACCTCGCCATCACGCTTGAACCTGAATGCGCTGAGGCCTTTTACAGGCTCGGCGTCACTCACTCGAGGGCCGGCGCATACGATGAAGCCCTCGCGGCCTTCAGGAAGTGCCTCAAGTGCGACGAATCCTGCGCCAAGGCCCACAGCGAGATGGCCCTGGTCTATGACCGGCTCGCCAAGAAAGAGACCGCAATCAGCGAGCTCAAGAAGGCCGTGGACAAGGATCCGCGCAACGCCCAGTGGCACTGCAATCTGGGCGCCATCTACGGCGACGCGGGCATGTACGATGAGGCGATTCAGGAATTCCGCACAGCGATCCTCTTGGGTGGTGGTGGTGCTGACGAGCATTACAACCTGGGGATGGCCCTGAGCAATCGCGGCAACCTGGAGGACGCTGTCGCCGAATTCAAGAAGTCCCTTGAGATCGAACCCGACTCCCCGAAGGCTCTTTTCAATCTAGCCCTGGTCTATCTTCGGAAGGGGCTTCACTCCAAGGCGGCCAAGTGCTTGACCAGATGCCTCGAGCTCGATACCGACAATGCCAAGGCTTACTTCTATCTTGGCAATGCCTGCCTCGGGCAGAGTGATGTGGATGGCGCGATCGCCTGTTTTGAGAGATCGGTCGCCGTCCAGCCGCAGGATTGGAGAAGCTACTACTACCTGGGAATCGCTTACGACCACAAGGGTGACAAGCCCAAGGCCGCCGAAGCTTACAAGAAAGCCGAGAGCCTTCGCCAGTGATTGCCCGGCCCGCCCAGGTCGCGACTTCGATCCATTCAGTGCTCGTGCTCGTACGTCCGCTCAATTGCCTGGTCGCATCAGCCTCGGTGGCAATCGGCGCCTTCCTTGCCAGTCATTCAATCTCCGCACGGTCCGGCTGGGCTGCTGTGATGACGCTCTTGGTCTCCGCAGGCGGCTACGTGCTGAATGACTACTTCGACATCGCAGCTGACAGGCTGACCAAACCCCGCCGCCCCCTGGCCGCGGGTCTCGTAAAGCCCGCGTCGGCGATATGGTACGCCGTTGGTCTGTGGCTGGCCGGTGCGGTTGCGGTTTGGCTGGCAGGCGTTGTGGCTTCCGTCTTCTACGGTGCCTGGGTGGTCGTCCTGGTGCTTTACTCCAGCCGACTCAAAGCCACGGGCGTTTGGGGCCACCTGGCAGTCAGCTTGGTCGCATCCTCGGGGTTCCTGTTGGGGGCGGCCTCGCAGGGCCGGGCGGCCGCCGGTCTGGTACCTGCCGGTATAGCCGTGATCTTCCACCTGGCCCGCGAGGCAGCCAAGAGCGCAGCCGACGTGGCAGGCGACAGCGCGGTCGGGGTGCGCACACTCGCAGTCAGGATGGGAACGGAAGTGGCTCTCAAGGTCACGCTGTGGCTGATCGTGGCGAGCGCAATCGCCAGCATCTTGCCTGTCCTGCTGACAATATACGGGCTGCCATACCTGGCGGTCGTGGCAGTCGCCGTGCTGCCGCTCCTGGCGGTCTCCGTCCGCAGAATCACAGCCGCGCGCACTGCGGGCGCCGACCTTGCGGATGCGGCATCCTCGGTAGCTGGCACGCTCAAGCTGGCTATGCTGGCGGGTCTGGTGGCGCTCATCCTAGCTGGGTTCTAGCCAAAAGCGCTGCGGTGAAATCTGTTGACCCCACCTCGAGGCCAAGCTATCATGGGACAGGCACTTCTTCAGGTACACCGTAGGAAAGGCTCGAGGTCGTGGCATAATGTACAGCCGTGTAGTCGCTTCCCTTGCCGTGCTCCTCGTGGCCTTCGTTGCCTTGAATCCGGGCGTAGCCGCAGCCGAGCGTGCCTCCAGCGGTAAGCCGGCGGATTTCCCAGCCTATCTCAAGGATTCCAATCTTCCGGCCATCTATTTGGTGGAATTGAAGCGGCAGTGTCTGGAGGAGGGCAATGTCGCTGGCTGCCGAACCGCGGCTGCCATTTTGGACCAGGCGAGCCGATTTCAGGAAGCGATCGGGCTGGCCGACAGCTTGGAGAATCTGCGGTCGAATCCTGATCCTGCTGCTGGCCTGATCATAGCGCGGAGCCTCAGAGCATCGGGCCACCCCGACCGGGCGATTGGCGTGCTTGACACGCTTGTGGCTTCCTTCCCGGCCACCGGGGCTTTGGCGGAAGCAGCGGGATTGCGGGCTGCCTGCCAGCTCGACTTGGGACTTGCTGGGCCGGCCCTGATCAACCTGCGGGCGATTGAAGGGCGAGTCGGCCCCAGCCTGCGCCCGGAATATGTTGAGTGGCGGGCTCGGGCGGAGGAGGATGCCGGGGATGTCGCCAAAGCTACGGAACTCTATCAGGAGGCCTGGGGGCGTGGTTCGGTTGTTGCAGCGGTTGGCCTCTTGAGGTGCGCCCTGCGGGACGGTCGGCCGGAAGCCTGCCCTGCGCTCATCAAGGATGTATCCAAGCGTGGCTTGGTGCTCCCGCATGCGGAAGGTTGCGAGCTAGCTGCCATGTTGGATGACGTTAGCCCCGAGGTATGGCGCGCTCTACTCAAGTCCCTGGTCTCCGACACCACGTTCGACGCCAGCGCCTTTCCTGCAGCAGTCTCGTCGATTGTCCGAAGAGCCGAAGCCGGTGATGACGTGACAGACTTGGCTGAGCCCTTGCTTAGCCGAACGGCGTCGGCGAGTGTCAAGCAGAACCTGCGCTACGCCCGCGCCCTGAGTCTCAAGAACCCCGTCCGTTCGCTCGACAGCCTGGCTTATCTAGTGGGCGAAGTCTCCGACCCCCGGCTCAGGATCAGATGCCTGGGTGCAGCCCTGGCTCTGGATCCCAAGCGACGCGGCGCCCTGGTGAGCGATCTGGGTGGTGGCGTTCGGACTATGTACGGGGAGCTCTCGTGCGACGAGAGGCTCACGTTTTCGCGGACGTTGATCGATTGCGGTGCCAAAGAGCCCGCGGTGGCAGACCTTAAGGCTCTGCTTGGTGAGCTGAAGGCCGGATCTGACGACCGCGCAATGACCGAGATCGCGACGCTGTTGGAAGAGGCAGGCGAGCGCGACAAGGCCCTGGCAATGTATGACCAGGTGGCGGCATCTCCCCTCCAGTCCGATGCCAGCCTGACGTGTGAGAAGCGAGCTTTCCTCTTGAGAATGCCGGCCGGACCGGCAGTTGACATATCCAAGGAAGTGGACAAGATCGCCAAGAAGGGGGCATCCGATCTTGAGCTCGGCGACCTCTTCATGGACAAACTCAAGGACTACGACCATGCCGCAACTTACTACCGTACGGCGGCATCGTCAGCTCAAGGTGCCAATGCCGACCATATCAACCTCAAGCTGGCCCAAGCACTGGCGCTGTCCAACGTGATGGTGCCTGACGAAATGAAGCGGGGCGAGGCCCTCAGGCTGCTGGCTGCGCTAGCCGAGTCGAGGAATGTCAAGGCCGATGACGTGCTGGCGACGACTAAGATCGTGACCGACTGGCTTGCCTTCGACAAGCAGCGGGTGTTCGAGATAGCTTCAAGCCTGGCCCAGCGCAAGGATGTCGCACCGTCTACGCTCTACAGCCTGGCCCTGGTTTTGTTCCACCTCTTTGAGCAGGACGATCTTGAGGTGTACTCGCAGTGCTTCACTATCCTCACCAAGCTGACTACTGACGGGTCGTTTGCCAAGCAAGCGCCGTTGGCTGGGCTGCTGCTGGGCAGACTCAAGTACCTTGCAGGAGATTACGCCGGTGCCCGCGATGCTCTTGCGGCGTATGCCGGGAAACTCCACGATCCCTTCGTGGCCTCGGTCGCCAACCGCGCCATCGGCGAGTGCTACCTGGCCACCGGCGGCGCCAGGGAGGCGCTGGGGTATCTGAGCCAGGGTCAAGCTGCCGAGACCAGCTTTGAGGCCGGGTGCTGCTACGAGATGCTGGGCCAGACCGACTCAAGCGAAGCCCGCTACGGAGCTGCCCTCGGGAGCCCTGCCCCGGCCGAGGTTGCCGATCGAGCCAGGGTCAGGCTGGGGCTCGCTCTGGCTGCCAAGGGGGATTTCGGCAAGGCGCTGGCAGCGGTCAGCTCGCCACTGCCCGAAGTGAGAAACCGGCTGGCCAGCGCGAGGCTCTTGGTCGGCGCCTGCGCTATGTGTGCCCGGGGCTACACCAAACTGGGCGTCCAGACTCTCACGGGGATAGGGGCCGGTGGATCGCCGGTGGCAGCCCAAGCTCTGGTCTCGGGTGCCCAGTACCTCAGCCCATCTGACCCCGCAGCCGCGTACCAGATGGTGGTCACTGCCAAACCCGACAGTGAGTATGGCTTCGAGGACTATGCCGTGCTGGCATCCCGGGCGCGGTGGGCCTGCTCCGCTTCGGAGCCGGAGGCGTGCACCGAAGCCAGGCAGGAGGTGCTGAACCGGTATCCGCTGGACGAGGACTTGGTCACCGAGCTCCGCATCCGGCGGGTCATGGCCATGCTGGAGAACGCGCCCGACACTAGCCGCGCCGCCGATTCGCTGGCTCAGGACCTGGTAGCATCGGGTGCCAAGCATCTCCTGATGGCCGATATCATCTACCGCAGGGGAGTCCAGCTCTTGATGAAAGCCGATTACCCCGGTGCCGAAAAGACTTTCTCGCGCCTTGTAACTGACTACCCAACGTCGCCTATCTTCAGTGATGCCTGCTTCAAGCTGGGGAGCGCTTACTACATGATGAAGCAATATGACTCGTCCGCCACCTATTTCGGGCGGGCGGTCGAGGTTGGGAAGGCCTCCCTGGCGAGGGACGCTCTATTCAACTGGAGTCTTGCCCTGGAGCAGACAGGGCATTTCCGGGAGGCCGCCACGGCCTGCTATCAGCTTGCCGTGGAGTTTCCCTTCTCGGAGCAGTTCGAGAGGGCTCTGGTGAGGACGGGTTACTGCCTCCAGAGTGCCGGCCTGCCTGGAGAAGCCATCATGATCTATAACGCGGTGCTCAAGTACGCCGCTAGCGCCGAGACCATGGCTGAAACGCGGTACTGGATCGCGGAGTCATATGCCCAGCAGGGAGATCACCTGCGCGCGGCTTGCGAATTCCTGCGGACCGCCTATCTTTATCCCAAGGAGGGCCAATGGGCGGGTACGGCATCCTTCACGGCCGGTGACGAGTGCGAGAAAGCGGGTCTTGTGGACCACGCGATAACCATATACCGCCAGAACGTTCGCAAGTACGGCAAGACGAGCCAGTGGGGCAAGGCATCGGATGACCGGCTCGCTGAGCTCGTGAAGCCTGCGCCGCCTCCCGCGGCTCACCAGGTACCCGGGGGCAAGTAGGATAGGCAATGCCCAAAGATCATATTGTGGTGAGAGGTGCGCGCGAGCATAACCTCAAGTCGATTGACGTCAGGATCCCGAGAGACCGGATAACGGTCATCACCGGGTTGAGCGGCTCGGGCAAGTCATCGCTGGCGTTCGACACAATTTACGCCGAGGGGCAGAGGCGCTATGTAGAGTCGCTTTCCACGTATGCCCGGCAGTTTCTCGGCCAGATGGAAAAGCCTGACGTCGATTACATCGAAGGGCTCTCACCTTCAATCAGCATAGAGCAACGCACTGCCGGCACCAATCCGCGCTCAACGGTCGGCACCATCACCGAGATCTACGATTATCTGCGCCTGCTTTATGCCAGGATCGGCGTTCCGCACTGCTTCAAGTGCGGTCGCGAGATTTCCCGGCAAAGTGTCGAGCAGATGGTTGATGGACTGCTCGCGGTCAAGCCAGGCACTCCGGTCCAGATAATGGCCCCGCTGGTGAGGGGCCGCAAGGGCGAGCATCGCAATCTGTTGGAGAAGGCAAGACACGATGGCTTCGTCCGGGCCAGGGTCGATGGCGTGCTCTACGACTTGGACAGCAAGATCCGAATCGACAAGAAGCGCAAACATACCATCGAGGTGGTGATTGATCGCCTGAAGATCGGCGGCGACGTGCGCTGGCGGCTTGCGGATTCGATCGAGACCGCGCTCAAGATGGGCAATGGCCTGGTCTCGGTCACCATCGGGTCGCGGGAAGAGCGCCTCCTGAGTCAGCTTTTCGCCTGCATCGATTGCGGGGTAGGCTTCCCGGAGATCTCGCCCCGCATGTTCTCCTTCAACAGCCCCTACGGCGCCTGCGAGGTGTGCGACGGCATCGGCCGCAGACTGGAGATAGACCCGTCGCTGGTCGTGCCCGATCCGACCCTTGCCATTGCCGAGGGGGCGATCATCCCCTGGGGCAAGCAGCGCCCGAGTGTGACCTGGGCCATGGTTGAGTGCGCTGCGGAACGGTACGGCATATCCCTGGGGAAGCCCTTTGCTGATCTGGCCGAAGCCCACAAGCGGGTGATGCTCTAT
>DATKKY010000290.1:0-3506 GCA_035542695.1 bacterium
CGGCCATCATCTTCAGGGCGTCGTACACCGATGCCTGAGGCGAAGTTGACCATATGTTGTGACCCTTGGTCTCCAAGATCTGTGATACTAAAGGCTTCATGTAACCACGCCCCTTTCTGCAGGCGGAATGGGCCTACCCCGTCACGATTTTTGGGGGATCCGGTCTTGCGGCAACCGTGCCCGGTGGCCTCTTTAACTCGGCTGCGATGCAGTTTTTGTTGAGTCCCCTTGAGTCTGTCCCGAGGTTGCTGTGTAGTCAAGGCATTTGTTCACCCGCGTCGCCATGGGCTCGGGCGGCGGACCACCAAGACCGGCGCCGCCCAAGCTGCCGGGCCGGCACCGCGTTGACCGCCGCCAGGGCCCGTGTTAGAATCGAAGAGCAGCCGCATCTGCCGACCGCGTCGGCTGCCGGCGGAGCGGCGCATCTCGCTCACATATGGATAGAGAACATCGCCATCGTTATCGGGTCGAAGCAATCGTCGTCGCGGGGCTGTTCGCGAGCGTCGTCCTCATCCTCCTTCACGACGTGCTCCTTGGGCACAATGCTCTGGTGAGAACCAATCCGTATCTGCACCAGCCCTGGCGCACCTATGCAACTCAAGATGATCTCGCCAGAAAGATCGGCGACCTGGACTCGTTCATGACCTACCTGCCGAGACAGGTGGAGCTATCTCGGGGGGTGAGCGCCGGCCGCATCCCGCTCTGGAACCCTTACATTTTCGGGGGCACGGTGTTCTTCGCTGACCCACAGGCGAGAGCGGCCTATCCGATTTCGCTCGTGCTGGCGCGTGTCGATCCTGTCAAAGCGATGGGTTACGATGCGGCAATCCATGTTCTGATAGCCATGCTGGGCATGTATCTCTTTCTTCGGGCGATCGGTGCCAACAGCGCGGGGTCCCTGGTTGGGGCTTTCGGATACGGTCTGTGCTCATTCATGATTGAGGGGTTCGGACATCCGCCTTTTCTTGCCACCGCTTCATGGATTCCATTTTTCTTCTTGGGTTTCGAGATCGCCCGGCGCAGGGAATGGGTCGGGACGGTCTTGCTCACCATCGTGTTTGCCCTGGCCTATCTTGCCGGATTTCCGCAGCTGGTGCTGCTGGGGGCACTGGCCCTCGCGGTGTACGCTGCGTATGTCACCGTTGTGGCCATGGTGGGCGGCGATCTCCGGGCCCCGCTCAGGCATCTCAGGATGCTTGCAGTCCCCGGTGTAATTTCGCTGCTCATTGTGGCGGTGCAGCTTGTTCCCTTCCGGGAATTCATCAGGAATTCGATAGGACTCGGCATCACCTCCGACCAGATGGTGCGTTTTCTGAGCCACCCGCTGGGGCTCGTGCGGGCGCTGATTCCGGAGTTCTTCGGGGCGAGCGATGGCAGCACTTCCTGGACAGCCATGATGGGAACGGCTGGCTACAGCATCGTGATGACCACCGACGTGTACTGTGGTGCAGCTGCCTTCATCGCCGCAATCGGAAGTCTGGCTTTCCTCAAGCGATCCAGACAGGTCGGGGCGCTCTGGTGCGTCCTCCTCCTGGGCATCGGGCTGGGCACGAGCTCGGTAGTGCTCAGGGCCGCGTGCGCCGTCGTGCCACTCTTGAGTTACGCGACCATCTCGCGCATCTCGATGATCACGTGCTTCGCGGTTGCGGCGCTCGGCGGGTTGGGGTTCTCGCTCTTCAGCACGTCAAGCGATAGGCGAAGCCGGATCGCGTTCGTGGGTGTGGCGGCCTTGCTCTTTGCCGTCACGGTCGCCGTGTATCTCGTGATCTGTCTCCACGGGAAGGCGCTCACCGAGTGGTTCAATAGGATGGCGAGCCAAGCGCCTCTGGATCGGAGGCTGCCGGCGAGGCTCACCCGGGTCAGCACCTGGATCCGCGACGGCGGCGCCGGATGGCTGCCCTACGAGAAGGGGGTGGTGGCGAGGGCGATCGGCTTTGCGGGCGGATGCCTGGCGCTCCTCGCGAGCCTGTTCTGGCTGGAGGGGAGGAAGAGGCTCGGGGCGGGTTTGGCCGCGGCGTTTCTGCTGCTCATGGTCGTGGACTTGGTCGGAGTAGCGGAGCACGGCTACGAGAGCCAGCCTCGCGCGAGCTTCAGGACCGTGCCGGGGGTGGAGACCCTGCGGCAAGCCCTGGGAGCTCCCGGGCGGTGGCGTACCACCACCGCTGAGATCAGGCGCGAAGCGCTGCCGGCAAACACCAATGAGATTTTCGGCATAAGCTCGCTGCGGGGACGCTGCACGATAGTGCCACGGTCAGTCGCTGATCGCGGGGCCGCGGAGGTGGGGATGTTGCGAGATGCCCGCCTTTCCGCAGCCGAGCGGCCGCTAAGTGCTCTCGACGACTTCATGTCCGTCAGATTCGCGCTGACCGATGGTCTGGATGCTCGGTTCCTCACCCCGGGGCTTGCTCGGGCCGTAGCGAGCGACAAGGACCTCGCAAGCCACCTGCGGATGTTCAAAGCTGGGGGCGAGGAGCGGTTCGCGTTCGTCCCATCGGCCGCCGAGAGCCTGGCCTTCAGCATGACCATCCCGGAGTCGAAGTATCTGGACTTCGATATCGGTTGGAATGCCGATTCGGGGGCAGTGGATGAGCCGGTGCGGTGCGTGCTGGCCTGTGGAGGCGGTGGCGGAAGTGGTGGTGGCAGCGTCGAGTTCGACCGGGTTCTCAATCCGCAGACTGACAGTGGCCGGTGGAATTCCTTTCGGTTGGACATCTCGTCGGCTAGCGGTCGGGAGGGACGGCTTGCGATGCGCTTTGATCCGGCAGGCACGAAGCTGGGAGCCGCTGCCCACGTCGGATGGAGCAATCTGGAGTTCGTCCTTGATGATTGTGCTTTTGAAAAGACGGCAGCCGGCTACGAGGTCAAGACGCTCGCCGCGGGCAACCTGATCAGCTTGCATCTGGCTTCGCGCGCCAGGGAAATCCCGCTGGAGGTCCGCCTCGGGGATACGGGCCGAATACTTCGCTGGATCCTCTTCCCACCGTGGATGCCCCAGAGGCAAGTGATTCTGCGCCTCCCCGGCGACGTCCGGCAAGGGGTGATCGTCACGTCAGATTCCAGCTTTGACTTGCTGAGTGCGAAGCTCGTCGCGATGCCCTTTCCCCATCTGCCTGACTATGACCTGGTGTACGATGGCGACATGGACATCTACGAAAACCAGGCAGCGATGGAGAATGGCCTGTGCATTGCGGGAGGAGAAGTGGAGTCGGAGGCCGTGGGTGGAAACCGCGTCCTGAAGTTGCCGGCCCCCGATGAGCTGCGGCGGCTCCAATGCGGCAAGTGCACCACATTGAGCTACGAGCCTGAAAAGGTGGTGCTAGCTGCTTCATCAGCCGGTGAATGTCTTCTGCTCTTCCAGGATACTTACTACCCGGGTTGGGTCGCACGGGTTGACGGCAAGCGGGCCGAAATCCTGAGGACCAATCTCGGAATCCGGGCGGTGGAGCTTAGCGGAGGGGAGCACCGCATTGTGATGACATTCGAGCCGAGGAGCCTGAATCTCGGCC
>DATKKY010000291.1:0-5081 GCA_035542695.1 bacterium
GGTGCACTCGAAGACCTGACTGGCAAGGGCACTTCCGGTAACCTCAAAGCCCCTGAACCTGGTAGACTTGCCGACGGTGGCCTCGCGAGCTGCCAGGAGAGCTGCCCCTATGGCACCCATCACGTCATGGTCCGCAGGCACCTGGATCGCGAATCCCAACTCGCGTTCAAAGGCCGTCACCACCGCCTTGTTGGATGCCACCCCTCCCTGAAACACCACCGGGGGCTCAATCGGTTTGCCCCTGGCCACGCCTGCCAAGTAGTTCCGCACCAGGGCTTCGCACAGGCCCTTCAAGATGGCTTCCTTCTTGACCCCACGCTGCTGGCGGTCAATTATGTCGCTCTCAGCAAAAACGGCGCACCGGCCGGCTATCCGCACCCCATCTTGGGCGGACGAAGCCAAGGCCGCCAGTTCTTGGATCGTGATGCCCATCCTGGCAGCCTGGTGGTCAAGGAAGCTGCCGGTGCCTGCCGCACAGACCGTGTTCATCGCGAAATCGACCGGTATGCCGTCCCGGATCACGATCAGCTTCGAATCCTGCCCTCCGATCTCAATCACTGTCCTGGCCTCGGGAAAGAAGTGAAGCGAGGCCGCGGCGTGCGCGGTTATCTCGTTGCGTACGACATCGGCGCCCGCCAGGGCGGCTGCGAGCAGCCGCCCGCTCCCCGTGGTGCCACAGCTAAGTACACGGACCTCCCCCAACGAGCGGCCGGCATCGCCCAGGATGCGCTTGACCGACCCCATCGGATCGCCCTCGGTTCTAAGATAAGCGCGATGGGCCAGCTTCAGGTCCGTGCCAAGCACCGCGAGGTTAGTGCTCACCGCTCCAACGTCAATACCTACGTAAGCCTTCATTCCGCTGGAGATCCTTTCAACTGCATAGCCGCCCGCTTCATAACCTCTCGAGAGCGGAGGCCATAGCTTTGATGTGATCCGGAGTGGTTCCGCAACAGCCGCCGAGCATTCGCACTCCGAGCGCGACGAGGCGCGGCACACCCGAGGCCATTGCGAACGGCGTCTCCGGGTACACCAGGGCGCCACCCTCCATCCGGGGTATGCCGGCATTGGGCTGAGCAACGATGGCAGCCCTTGAGGCTGCAGTCATGGTTTTCATTATCTCGACTGCATCATCCATGCCGCTTGAGCAGTTGGTTCCGACGAAGGTCGCACCCACATCCACGAGCGCCAGTGCGGTCTCTTCCGGCGACTTTCCCATGATGGTGCGATAGCCCTTGGCTCCCTTGGCGAAGACCGACGTGGCCACCACGGGCTTCGCCGACGCCTCCCGCGCGGCTCTGACTGCGATCCGGGCTTCCTCAAGGTCGGTCATGGTCTCGATCAGGAAGAAGTCAATACCAGCTCGCTCCATCAGCGTGGCAACTTCGCCGTACGCCTCGCGCACCGATGCGTGCGGAGTGTCACCGTAAGGCTCGAGCAGCTTTCCCGTAGGACCCACCGAACCGGCTACCATGCAGGTGCTCCCTGCCGCCCGCCGCGCGACCTCCACGCCCCGCATGATGATCTCGCTGAGTCGGTCAGCGAGCCCGTGCACGCCAAGCTTGAGCCGGTTGGCCCCGAAGGTGTTGGTCTCGAGGTACTCGGCACCCGCCTCCACGTAGGCGGCATGAATCTCCCCCACTGCACCTGGCTCCTCCAGATTCAGGAGGTCAGGGGGCATCCCCGACTCAAGTCCCCGAGCCTGGAGCATGGTTCCCATCGCGCCGTCCCCTACTATTGGTCCGGCCGCGAGTCGCGCAAGAAGGTCCATCAGTTACTCCCAATGAACTGCTTGGCAAGATCGACCGCCGTGGCCGCATCAGGTCCGTAACCATCGGCGCCAATCTCGCGGGCGAAAGCCGCGGTGACGGGCGCCCCCCCGATCATGGTCTTGATCGAGTTTGCGCTCTGGCGCTTCCTCAGGAGGTCGATCGTTTCTTTCATGCTGTACATGGTGGTCGTCAAGAGCGCCGACATGCCTATCAGACTCGCCTTGTGCTCCACTGCAGCATCTACGAAGCGTTCGGGGGGCACGTCGTTGCCCAGGTCAACCACTTCAAAACCTGCACCCTCAAGCATCATCGCGACCAGGTTCTTACCGATGTCATGCAGATCGCCGCGCACGGTGCCCACCACCACGGTGCCTCTCGGCTTGATCCCGCCTTTGACCAGATAGGGCTTGAGCACTTGCATCGCCTGCTGCATCGACTTGGCCGAGAGCAGAACCTCCGGGACATAAACCTCATTGGCCTTGAAGAGCTCCCCCACGTGGTCCATTCCAGATATCAGGGCATCATCCAGCAGAACCTTGGGGTCTGCTCCGCCCTTCAAGGCCTTCTCGGTGATCTCTCTCGCCTGAGCCATGTCGCCTCGCACTACGGCCTGCTTAAGGTCACTCACCAGGTCCATTTGATCCTCCGCGCCTTAGGGTCTCCAGAAATTGAAGCAAACCAACTTGATCTCAGTCATCTCATCCACTGCGTACTTGAGGCCTTCCCTGCCGATACCGCTGTCCTTGACCCCTCCGTAGGGCATGTGGTCCACCCGGTAGGTTGGCATATCATTGATGATCACGCCACCCACATCCAGAGTTTCTATGGCCTGCCAAGCCTCGTCAAGTGAAGCCGTGAATATTGCGGCCTGAAGGCCATACCTTGATGCGTTCACAAGCCTAAGGGCTTGA
This sequence comes from bacterium, assembly GCA_035542695.1. GTDB lineage: Bacteria > Arandabacterota > Arandabacteria > Arandabacterales > Arandabacteraceae > DATKKY01. The sequence goes on from DATKKY010000291.1 coordinate 2,681, forward strand.
TCCAGGTTCTTGAAAGGATTGATGCAGACGACAGGCCCGAAAGCCTCTTCTTTCCAGACTTCAGCGTCAGTGGGAACCCCGGCAAGCACGATGGGCTTGACCACGGTGCCCTCCCTCTTACCGCCAAGTCTGATCTCCGCTCCGGCCTGCACGGCCTTTGCCACCCACCCCTCGAGCCTCTGGGCGGCAGCGAGGGAGATCACCGGACCCATGTCGGTCCCGTCGTCCAGCTGATCCCCAGTCCTCAGAGCCGACGCGAACTTCACCACCAGAGCGGTGACCTCTTCGAACACCGCTTCATCAACCAGGATGCGCTGTGCCGAGATACAGACCTGGCCCGCCAGAGCGTAGCCGCCTTGCACTATTCGCTGTGCTGCAAACTCCAAGTCAGCCGACCGGGTGACAACGGCTGCCGAGTTGGAGCCGAGTTCCATCGCAAGGCGCTTAAGTCCGGCCTGAGCGCCAATTCGCTTGCCCACCTCCGCACTGCCTGTGAACGTGACCATACGGGGCCGGGCGTCCCGCACCAGCTCGGTGCCGATCTCGTCCCCGCGCCCGGGCAGAACGCTCACTGCCTCGGCGGGATAGCCTGCCTCCAGTACCAGGTTGCCCAGGGTGAGCGCACTCAGCGGAGTCTGGCTCGCGGGCTTCAGAATGAAGGGATTGCCAGCGGCAATCGCCGGAGCAACCTTGTGAGCAACCAAGTTGAGCGGGAAGTTGAAGGGCGTGATCGCGACCACGGTTCCCAGGGGTACCCTGATGTAGAAGCCCTCGCGGCCAGTGCCGGCCGGCACGGCGTCAAAAGGAACAAGCTCGCCGCCGAGACGCCTGGCTTCCTCGCTGGCGGCGACGAAGGTTGCGCGAGCGCGATCGACCTCGGTTCTGGCCTCTCTCAGGGTCTTGCCAGTCTCCTTGGCCACAGTGATCGCCAGTTCCGGCTTCAGGGCTTCCAGTCTGCCCGCGACGTGCTCGAGCACCCGTGCCCGGTCCGACCTCGTGAGGCTTGCTGTTGCTGGCCGCGCGCGCTCGGCCGCCTCAAGCGCTTGCCTTGCTTCAGCGCATCCGGCCTGGGCCACCTCGCCCACTAGCGAGTGATCGTAAGGGTTGTGCACCGCGAGGCGGGTCGCGGAGTCCGCGCTCTTGCCAGCCAGGATTAACCTGAACATGGACATCCCTTCCACAGAATCCCTACCGGGAAATCCCTGCAGGGTCAGAAATCCATGGCGACCGAGATGCGGTGGGTGTTGTCAAGCTCCGTATCTCTCCAGAAAGCGTAGTCCACGCCGAACTGGGCCAGTTTGAGCCCAATGCCGGCCGTCAGCTTCTGGCGGTCCATGCCGGTGCTCACGTGCACCATGCCTCGATAGTCGTAGAGAGCCCCCAGCCTGATGTCACCACTGACTCTGGAGAAGGCGAAGTCGGCCTCGTCTTTGGAGAGGTTCTCGAACTTGAAATCGCAGTCCGCTGCCAGGAGCAGCTTGCCCGATATTGAGGTCAACGGTATGGTGTAGGAACTTCCCAGTTTCAGCGTAGGATATATGGTCTCAGTCGTGCTGATCTTCTTCTTGGTGAGAGTTCCGCTTTCAGAAGTGTAATACCAGCCGTCCCAGTAAAGCGGTGTGGTGGTCAGATCCTGGATATTTACGGCCAACCTCAGGTTTTCAGTGGCCCGGAACAACATGCCTGCGTCCACGCCGAAACCCAGACAGGATATGTCCGCCAATTCCTTCCAAACGACTTTGGCATTGAAGCCCACCGACAGACTGGGCCGAATCACCCTGGCGTAAGACAGGAGCCCAGCCAGCTCGTTGTCGCTCTCCCACCGTACCCGGTCCGGCCTCCACAACCTGCGCTCGGTCCCCGGATCCCACACGCCGTCGCCGTCCAGGTCCTCGAAGTCAACGCCCGCCGAATCCAGGTTGGCAGTGAGACCAATGTTGCTCACGTGCAGCCAGAGCAGACTTATGGCACCGGCAGCTTCTTCGCCGGAGATCCGTGACAACGGTCGGGCAACGCTGAAGCAGTTGTAATCGACCAGATTGCCGAAGCGCTCCGAGTGCATCAAGAGCGCCTGGCCCCTCTCAGGCTGAGTCAAACCGGCGGGATTCCAGTAGGCTGCGCTTGCGTCGTCAGCCACCGAGGCAAAGGCTCCACCCATGCCGAGCGCCTTTGCGCCCAGACCGGTGGTGAGAAACTCGCCGGCCAATTTCGTTGCTCCGGCACCTGTCGCCAGGATCAGGCTCAGCAGAACAGCCAAGCCGACCAGGCTGAGTTGCTTCGCTACCATGACCTCTCCTCCAGGATTGGCAGAGCTCCACTCCTTCATCTCACTCCCTACCCATGAGCTCTGAAACCAAGCTGATTCTCAGCAGGGAAGGCGGCAATGAGCCGCGCGAAAGCA
>DATKKY010000292.1:0-6391 GCA_035542695.1 bacterium
TGGCTGGCGTGCCTCCGAGGGCGTCGATCTGGGCCTTCCTGATCGCGGCATAGATGCCCGTTCCGGGAGGAGACTGCATGAAGAGGTGGCACATACGGCGGGTCATCACCGCCGGGATGTTCACCATGACGTACTCGAAGGCGCTCTCCCCGCGCGCGAAGCTCTCGAAGAGCTCGGCCAGGACCCAGGCGTACCCATCGGTGGCGCGGTCAAGATCGAAGACGCCGTAGAGGAACTCGGGCACGGGGTACCGCGCCAGGAGGTGGTTGACGAGCGAGCGGAAGACGGTCTCCTCGCACTTGCCAGCTGGCTCCCACGCATCGAGCGGCCTCAGCCACTCAAGGCCAGCAAGCGTATAGCAGGGTCCCCAGAAGGAGGCCCCTGCAATCTTGGGCGCTCTTGCCTGGATTACGTGGAGCATAGCCTTGAAGCGGCAGGTCTGGTCAGGCGTGCCGCAGTAGCGCGCCACCTTGCGAAGCGCCGCCGCCCGTGCCCTGACTCTTGCATCTGGATGGCGCCAGCCGTCCCTCAGGATGTCATCGGGCAGGTGCTCAGTGAAGTCTCTCGGTGCGGCAAGGGCTGCCAGGGCCGCCTGGGTCGCTCCGTTCCAGCCCATTGAAGCAATCAGCCTGCGTCCTTCTCGCCTTGCCCGGGTCCGCTCCTCTGCCGCCTTGCGGCGAGCCTCTCTTTCGCGCCTGGTCATTCCTCTCCTCCCAACGCTGGCTCCGGCGTAGAGCGGCCCGTGCATGACAGCCTGTGTAAGGCAAGTCGTGCATCGGCCGCCGCAATACGGCACGCGCGTGCGTACTCGTCCCGATCGGGACAGACAGCCGTACTACGGGTCGACTACAGCGTCGGCAGACACACGGGTGGTGTCAGACGACACGCGGAGCCGGCGAACAGCCAGTCATAATCGACTTCGACTGCTCGCCAACCGTTGGAAGGAAAACTGAGGAATGAACATGATGCAGTTACTCCACCTCTCTATGGTTTTGGGAACGGATTCACTTTACGGCAAGGCTCGCGCCAGCGCAAGGGGAAAATCACCGCCAGTCTCCGGTCGCGACGAAAGCCGCCCAGGAGTAAGGATGATCGGGCAGCCCCTTCTGACGCAGCCTCTTGATCTCGCCGAGCTGGATCTGCCGGATGGCTTCGGGCAAAGGCTCGCCTTTCCTGGTATATAAGCCCGCCACTAAGTCTGCCGTCGTGATTCCCGCGACACTTCCATCAGGCACATCCCACAGGGTGCTCACGACCGTGCGCGCGCCCGCCATCTCGAAGGCCCGCCGTAAGCCATAGACGCCCTCTCCGGCTTGGGCCTTGCCTAACCCGGTGCCGCAAGCCGAAAGCACCACCATCTGAGTGCCCTCGAGATTCATACTCGAGATTTCGTAGGCGGTGAGGATTCCGTCATCGGCGCCCGGCGCTTCCGAACCCGCCCCTCGCAGGTTGGCCCCCGCAAGCAGAAGACCCGACAGGAGCAGTGGGTTCTCGCCTACAACCTCAGGTCCCGCCCCAGCAGGAGGTCGGCAGGAATCCCCGAAGAAGAACCCATGCGTCGCCAGGTGAATCACGCGCTTGCCCGGCGCGTCGGCCTTGAATCGTTCTTCGCTCGCTCCTGCACCGAAGTAGACCGCCTCTGGGCCTAGCATGTACTTGGCCCAGGCGGACGCGACTCGCTCGATCTCGTCCCGAGTGCCTGAGAGCGACTCCACCGGTGGCAAGTTCAGCTCGCCCGCGCAGGCCGATCGCGCATTGCGGGTGATGGCGGCGAGCTGCACTCGCGATCCCTGCGTCGGCCCTACTGGCGGCCCGATCTTCTCCAAGCGCATAGCGACCGGAGCGCTGTAGTCGGGGTCGCCGAGAGCCAAGAGGCCAACCCCAGGCTTTGGGTGGTCCTCGAGTCTCACGAGGTCTCGGCCCGAAGCCAAGTAGTGTATCGGTCGGCCCTCGATGACATACTTCCCGGTTTCGTCGCTTAGTGCCGCGAAGGCGATTCGGTTGAGAGGCCCGTCGGGAGCAACGAGCACAAGGCCACCAGGGTTGGTATAGGGCTCGATAGGCCTCCAAACCGCCACATACAGGGCAGCAGCAATAGGCTTATAAGCATCCTCAGATGCCTGCGTGGGCGCTGCCATCCGTCCATCTTCAATTGCGCTTTCGATCTCGTTCATGTGACCCTGGTACTGCGCGACCAGCGCGTCGATCTTCGCAGCCTCGCCGAGGTCCACGATCACGGGCTTGTCGTCGCTCCCAAGTGCGACTGCCAAGTAGTGCGGTATGGTGGTGTCGCTGACTGCAGGGACGTAGTCGAACCTCACGAACTCGACCAGCGTTGCGCCCTTCGGCAGGTCTGCAGCAACCCTTGAGGTGCTGATGTTCTTGTAAACCTGGGCCCGGGCGACGTCAGCGCTCCGCTGGGCCAGCTCGGTCTCCATTCCGGCCAACCGCTGCCGCAGCGAATCCACCCTGACGCGATAGCTCGTGGTATCTTGAGACGCGCCCTCGAAGAGCAGCCCGGCGAGCCGGCTTCTTGCAGATGTCACGGATGCTGCAAGGCTCTGGATTGCGGGATCGGCGGACAACACCACCCGCTGCTGTCGCTCGAAAATCTCGTCAAATACCTGCCCCTTGGTCCGGAGGATGAGGTCGGCCGCCTCGGCGAGCTGGGGTTGTCCCACTTGTCCTGCCGATGCCGGCCCCACCTGGGCGCGTGAGGTTACCTGTCCCGTGCGTCGCATCGCCCCGGCGTCAAGCAGGCAAGTCAAGTAATTCCCGACGGACTGCCGCATGAACTGAGCGTAGACGAGCGCCTCTTCCTCAGTCAGGGACTCCGCATTCTGCGCCAGGTTCTCATAGCGCATAGTCGCCGCCCGCTTCGCCGACTCGATCGCGAGTTGGCCATTGCCGTCAAGCCGGTAGAGTCTGGACACGCCCTCGAGAGCGGATGCCACCGCTGGGTGGTCCGGCCCCATCGATTGCTCCCATACCGAGATCGCCTTGGCGTAGAGCAGCTCGGCCTCGGCGTACTTGCCTTCGCGGACGGAGAGATCGGCAAGATCCTCGAGGCTCATGGCCACGCCAGGATTCGGCACACCTGGATGGCTTTCGCCGAGGGTCTTCTCCCTGATGTTGAGCGCACGCCTGATCAGCTTCTCGGCCTCCTTGAAGTTCAGATTGCGCTCATCAACCATCGCGACATCGGTCAGGCTCGTGGCTACGTCCGGGTGATTCTGGCCGAGTTTCTCCCGGAGCCGGAGCCCGCGCCGGTAGTAGGATTCGGCCTCGTTATAGCGGCCGAGCGCCATGCAGACGTTACCTAGATAGTGATAGCTCGCGCCCACATCCGGGTGATTGGGACCCAGGCCGGCTTTGCGGATTTCGAGCGCCTCAGCATACGGCTTCTCAGCTTCCGCATATCTCCCTTGCCGCATGCAGATTTCAGCGACGTGGTCCAGACTCTGAGCGATGTCCTGGTCCGTGGGATCGAGGGCCTTCTTGCGCACGGCCACCGCCTCCGCGAAAAGCCCCTCGGCCTCGCTGTACCTCGCCAATTGCTTGTAGAGATTGCCGAGGCGCATCAAGGCGTCCGAAAAGTCCGGATCGTCGGCGCTCAACGCCACTCTTCTGATTTCGAGGGCCTGCTTGTAGTACGGCTCCGCCTCAGCGTGCCGCCATTGGTTCCCGATAGACTTGCCGACACCGATCAGAGCGATGGCGACATCGGGATGATTGGGTCCCAGCGACTTCTCGAGCATTTCCAGGCTCTGCCGGTAGAGCGCCTCCGCACCTGCGGAATCCTTCATCCAGAAATGAGCCTCAGCCAGCGCGCCGGCAGACCGGGCGATGTCAGGGTCGCCAGGCGGCAGAGCCTGACGGCGGATTGCCAGGGCTCGCTCGAAGGAGGCTCTGGCATCTTCGGTCCGGCGGTTTTGCAGGTAGACTGAGCCGAGGTCCATGAGGACCGCAGCGACCTCTGGGCTGTCCGCCCCGATGGCGCGTTCTTTGACTGAACGGGCTGCCTCGTAGAGCTTCCCGGCATCTGCCACGCTTGGGAAGTAGTAGGTGTGGCCGACACCATCTCGATAAAGCCGAACAGGCACGGTCTTCTTGGACTTGGCGTACTGAGCGAGGCCGGCTGCCACCGCCCGATCGGCAAGCACATTGGCCGAGTCAGACTTGCCCGCTGCTGCCAGCTGGCCGGCTTGCTCCATCAAGCCCTGCCAGGCAGGAACCTGCGCGAAACGAGCTCCGGCGTGACCGCCTGGGCCACCTGTCCCTGGGAGGCGCACATGGGCAGAATGCAGCCCGATCGCAATGATAGCGACACACGCCGCTGCAACTCCCACCAGAACCGCGGGTCGGTGAGACAAGACCCTCAGCCAGCCGGGCGTCCAACCACGCATCTGCCTTGCTGGTTCACAGCCTCCGACGACGTCGCTGGCGGGATAATCTTGCTTCAGGTCTTGAACCTCATCCTCGAGGCGGCGATCCAGGCTCTTCAAGAACTTCAGCGTCTCGCGGCAGGGGCTGCAACACCTTATGTGTTCTTCCGCCTCAGCCCGCTCAGCAGCATCCATGTGCTCGGGTTCCGAGGCCAGCTGAGCAAGCTTCTCCCCGGAAAGGTGATAGCCCCCGCCTTGACTCTCGAGGGCGCGAAGTCCCGCGGCAAAAGCGCGGATGAACTCAACTTCCTTACGGCACGCTTCGCACGTTCGCAGGTGCTCCTCAACGCGAGGTATCTGCAAGGGGTCGAGATCGCCCACGACGTACTGCTCCAGCAACTCCCTGAACTCGCACCGCCCGTCTTCGCGCTTCAGCAATGCATACCCCCAGGCTCTCTACTCATATAGTCGTTTGGGCGTTTCCATGGTTCTGCTCGCGGCGGTATCGTTCAATCTCTTCTTTGGCCTCGTCCAGGGCTCGGGAAATACGCGATTTCAGTGTCCCGGGCTTCGTTTTGAGAATGGCTAAAATGTCCTTGTGGGACATATGCTCGATGAATCTTAACCTTACGAGGTTGCTGGCATCAGGACTCATCCGCATAAGGGCGGTCTCCACCTCTCGAGACCTGATTTCGTGCTCTTCGCAATCGATTAGCTGCTGTTCTGGATTGGGGTCGGAAGATGCCAGATCGACTGAGTCTAGGGGAACCATCTGGCGGCTGAGGTAGATCCGGAGACAGTCTGCAGCCTTGCGGCGCGCAATGTTGTAGGTGTAAGTCTTAAGAGACGAATCACCCCGGAACTCCCCCTCCTGCAGATTGCGGCACAAGGCTTCGAAGACCTGCTGGTATATGTCATCGGGGTCGCAATGAACTGCGGAGGCTACGGGCAAAACAACCGGGCGCATCCACGAACGTGCCCGGTCAATGGCTTGTTTGTCGCCGCGGAGCAGGGCCTTGACTGCAGTCTCATTCTCGTCTCTTGTCGCTCTGCTCTCGATGTGCTCAGGGGTTGCCAGTGCCACAGCTCCACCATGGGTATTGGGTCCAGTATAGAGCTGGCTTTGCCGCGAGTCAATAGGGCTCGGTCGCCGGAGGCTGCAGGTTGAATAGGGAGGGTTCGCAGCTCGTCCACCGGACCGCGGCCACCCGGGATTCGAGATCTATCTGAGGAACCATTTCGCCATTGCCCAGACCATTCGGTTAAGGGAAGAAGACAGCGAAGCGACCGGGTTCAGGGCAGGAGGAGCGTAATGGACGGCACATCAAAGAGTTACGTCGTCGCTGCAGTGTGGGGAAGCCCAGGCTCAGGCGAGGGCCAGTTCCGATCTCCTTCCGGTATTGCCGTGGACAAAGAGGGTAACGTCTACGTCGCCGACAGCGAGAACCATTGTGTCCAGAAGTTCCAGCCGGATGGGACTGTGGCCGCCGTATACGGTTCTCCCGGCACCAAGAAGGGGCAGCTCTCGAAGCCCTATGGGCTCTCGGTGCATGAGTCGGGCTCTGTGTTCGTGGCCGACGTCCACAATAGTCGCATCCAGATCTTCGCCCCTGACGGCTCCGGGGCATCCGCGCGCGGCACGCACGGCACCGCGAAAGGGCAGTTCTTCTGGCCCCACGCAGTCGCCGTCGACTCAGCCGAGAATCTGTTCGTCACGGACACTTACAACCATCGCGTGCAGAATCTGCCGCCCCGCGGCACACGCGCGAGAGTATGGGGAGGACAGGGTGCCGAAGACGGACAGTTCAGCTATCCGGTCGGGATCGCAGTCGGTGCAGAGGGCAACGTCTATGTTGCCGATGAGAACAACCACTGCGTGCAGAAATTCACGCCTGACGGGCAATTTCTGCTCAAGTGGGGAGGACGCGGGTCGGGCGATGGCCAGCTCAACCATCCCAGGCTGATTGCTGTTGACGGGCTAGGCGACATTTACGTCGTGGATGCCC
>DATKKY010000293.1:0-10462 GCA_035542695.1 bacterium
CGGATAACATGCAGCTATTGACCAAGGCTGAGCACAGGGCGAAGACGGCCGCCGAGCGACGCAGGGATAGGAGCTTGCACCACGGGACGAGAAACAAGAAGCACCATTAAGCTGTCGCAGGATCAGACCAGTTACTTCACCTCTTCCAGGATAGCCACATATATCTTCCCGGTGTTGACCGTCGAATAGGCGATCCTCATGCCGTCAGGCGACCATACGGGGTAGTCCTTGACCTGGTCCGGTGTGCGGGTGAGCTGCGTCACACCACTCCCGTCGGCATTGGCCACAAACAACTCAGCCGCGGTCACTGTCCATTCGTCCTGCTCGATGGCACCCAAGTAAACGAGCCGCTTCCCATCCGAAGACCAGGCCTCTCTACAACCGCGGCCGATGCTCACCATCCCTGAGCAGTCGAGGTTGGAGACATACAAGTTCCCGTCTCCCGTGATGAACGCCACTCGGTCATGCGTGGGCGACAGAGTCGCCAGCAATACCCGTTGCGGAAACTCAGTCCTTCTAACACCGTCGCCCTCGACGATCCATAACCTGTTATGCGTGAAGTCCATGTCCAACCGTATGTCCCGCGAGGCGGGCCTCTGCTTCGAGTAATACCCGCTCATGGCACTAAGACTTCCCGTGTCCTTGTCCAAGACCTTTGCTTGCCCGTCCACATCCACCGTCACGTCCCCATACGCATTCCTCTCGGGCTGGCTCGGATGCGCCGCATGCTCATCCAGTACCTTCACCTCGCCTGTCTCAACATCGGTATAGCTTATGCTCTGCCCGACAATCCCTGTCCTTGTCCGGCCCACGATGCCCTTGGAGTCTGAAGTCCAAACCGGCTTGTACCCTGAGTACTCAGCCGACGCAAGCTCCCGAATGGGTCCCGAGCCATCCGCATTCCTCACGTAGATGCCAGTGAAACTTGGCTTCGTGAACGCCAGCTTCTTGCCATCGGGTGACCAGATGGGTTGCATGTACTCAGTGGTCCCATCCGTCACCTCAATCACCCTCGCGATCCTCAGGGCGGGAGCGCTGACCGAGTCTCCCGTCTGCCCCTGATCATTAGGTACAGGCATGTCCGCGAGGGCGACGTCGGTGCCGACGATCGGAACCAACCGCATACCAGCAAACCCGGCGACCAGCACTACCACTCTGAGCATCACCCACCTCCACCTATGAGACGCTGGAGAGGTCTCATAACCCGCGCCCACCTGCCATTCGAGTTTGGCCTGCGAAACCCCTGCGACTGAGCCTGTGGTACGTTAAGCGGCAATCCTATAAGATGCCTTCGGTACGAGGACAATCGGCTTGAGCCGCCCCATGCAGCACCAACACTGACCGAAGGGACTTGGAATTCTACCTCTTCAACCCAGCCTACTTGTACATCGCTTTGATAGCGCCCCAGGTGGTAGGTTCAGTTGCCCCGCAGCAGGTGCAGGTGCTCATGTCCCTCACATACACCCTCCAGGCCAGCTCGACGCACCCGTAAACGTTCCCGACCGTATCGCTGCCGTCCAGGAACAACTGAGGCGGGCAATGCGCGAAGGCCACACCGTAGTCTCCGGAGTGCATCATAGGATAGTGGCTGACCTGGGGCCGTGGATAGAGGGCCGGGCAGCACCCGTTGTCGTGCATCGAGCATGACAGGCCGAGAGCCGTGGATATGTTATCGAATCCCCACGCTGGGTACTTGGAAAGAGTTCCGATGTGCGTTGCCGTGATCAGGAACCGAGGATAGCACCTGTAGTTGGCCAGAATTCTCGTGTAGCAGCCCGCGAGGTCCAGCGCCGGACTCACAGTGACGTAGTTCCAGCCGGCGGTGCAGAACTCCTTGGGGCCGCTGTTCCAGAGCGACGAGCCTACAGGGCAGCCGTTGGCATCGGCGCACCACACGTCGAATCTGACAGTGCACAGGCCGGGATAGACCGTCCCGTAACCAGCGAAGTCGAGAATGCGAAACTGAACGAGGGCAGGTTCGCAACACGGTAAGCAGCTAGAGTAAGGAGGACAATCGGAACCCACCTTGCCCATGCTCGGATCGCCGTCTGTGAACACCTCGCCGATGACCTCGCCCGCTGGCCAGCCGGTGAACGCCCAGAACCAGGACGAGGTAGGGCACGGAACGTAATAGTAATAGTTCATGTAGCAGTCGTATAGCGGTGGGTTGGGCATGAGGTCTTCACTCATCTGTAAGGCGTGCTTCTCAAGCCCGTAGGCCGACGCCGCGCCGCATACGATGATCAATGCGATTAGCAAGGATCTCATCTCGGTGCCTCCCTTGCTTGCCCTCTGCTACTCATCATGTCATATGGAGTAATCCCACGCCAAATCAGCGTAGTCCGGGAAACATCAGCACCTCACCTCACGAGCACGACCTTCTTCGTCACCCGGTAGGAGCCAGCCTCCATACGGAGGAAATAGATGCCGGAGGGAACTTCAGCACCGGAATCATCCCTCAGGTCCCAGACGGCCCGTCCTTGCCTACCGTCAAGTCGAGCGTCAATGAAGGTGCGGATTGCCTGCCCGGTAGGCGCGTAGATTGACAGCCTCACGGCCTCCAGCACAGGTTGAGCATAAGAGAAAGACATCTCATACCGCGCTGGATTGGGATAGGCCGAAAGCGAGATGCTACCCGGATTCCCTTGAGTGACACCGCTCGCATACCCGCAGTCATGGACACGCTGGACATAGTCATCGTACATCTTCATGATCTGGACCGACGCGATTCTGTTCTGGCCCTGACCGATCACGATTCCTACCACAACTTGCTGCGTGTCCCCCGGGACCACCCTGAATGGCCCACTGTTAAGCATGAACCTTTTGTCGCCGGGGATGCTGTCGAGCCAGCCTGTCCCACTTACAGGATCTCCTAAAACCGCGTACCGGGCGGGGAGACCCGTCGTTGGGTCTATGACTGAGCTTCCGTCCGAATTCAACCCTCTCATAAGGTTGTATGTCTCCGTGCCGTTGCCCGGATCCCCGCCCAACACAAACCGGCTAAAAGAGGTCATCCCCAACTCCGCCCCGCTATCGCCCAGCGGTCCCTGAAGCAGGTCATACCCGACACAGGGTGGTCTGGACCCGTAGATAGGATCACTGTCGGTTGCGTTGTACCCAAACCCGACACAGAGAGCCGAGTCACAACCCACATAGTCATCGGAGGAGCCGCCGATGTCAGGGTCACACCATAGAGAGAAGTAGGTACTGTCGAGCGTGTGGGTGCCTTTGTTGATGATCTTGAACCTCACAAACACGGTATTCCCCAGCGGCTGCCGATAATCAAAAGCGTACGTCGTCTGCTGTATTTCGACCCCCAGCGGCTCGGTGCTCCCCTCATCGGTATTGTGCAGGTACGGATCGGCATCATTGTAGACACACCAGAGGGTCTGGTCCCCGAGGATTAGGGGCCGCCCATTCCCATCCACGGGAGCCCCGTAAACGACAGGCCAGTTGATGTAGTCAGAAGAGGCCGTGTCTCCCTTGACTATCTTGTACACCTTGTGCTCGGCCTTGTACGGGTCATCTGGGAGGCCGCTGGGAAGTATGATCCCGGGCCCATACTCCTGTGCATATCCGCCTATCGCCACCCTGATTTCACCGTCCACCTTGGCGCCGAGCCAGGGGCCTGATGCAAACACGCATCTGTGGTCAGTGCCCTTCGGGAACCACAACCCTGCACTCTGGCTACTGAGGTCATAGGCAAACGACCCGTGGTTTGAGACGATCATCTTGATGTCGTTCGCATCGATGTAGCTCAGGTTATCAACGACCGTGGGATGATATCGTTGAACCTCCGGGCTAGCGCAGAAGACCTGCCCCACTTTCACCGCAATCGCGAGACTCATGACCAGCGCCACAATTGCAGCGTCGTTTGCCAAGCGTCGGTTACGCACGCTTGCACCTCCCAACTCGCCCAAATGCGGTCAGGAATCCGGCTCCACGCCAGGTCGATTCTAAGCTACGACTCCCCACCCCGCAGGCACTCCCGACTCCATCAATGTCAGCCCGGCCCTAGTTCTTGAACTGCGCCTTGACCTGGCCCCAGGTGCTCGGATCAACAGAACTCGCTCCGCTCCAATCAATGGCAGCACTGGGCCCAACGTAGATACCTTGCGTCAAGACGTAAAACTGCGAAGCTCCCGGCACCCTTGTTGTGATCTTCGATTCCGCAACTCCGTTGGTATCAGTAACCGCGGTCGTCACGAGAATCTGATCGTCCGCCCCCCGAGTCGAGTAGAACGTAACCGATTTGCCGTGAAGCGGGGTGCAGTAGCAGTCTATGACGCGGGCGTAGATCTCGACGGTGTCGCCCACGCAAGGTGTGTAGCTCTGTGCCCATACCGAGGAAGTGCAATTGCAGAGCGGGCACGCGCCAGATGCGCCCGGAAAGGCGGCGAGTAGGAGTGCGAGCACAAATCCCGTCATGAGCATCCTGATCATGAGCGTCCCCCTTTCGGCTCTGCCCTACGCGAGGACTCCATTATACCACGCTGCGAGGCCTGGGAATAGCGTTGAATCCATGGTGAGGTGACACGACTGGCCCCGCCCCGTGGCTGCGTCAGCGGAGATCGAGGGCCACCCGCCACAAGGGTGACCGCGGCAGCCCCTATCAGTCCTTGAACAGCGCCTTGATTGCGCCCCAGGTCGTAGGAACGGCTGCGGCGTTGCACTCACAGCCAACGCCTCGGGCGCCTATCATCTCACCGCAATCGTAGCCTGCAGGATGATGACCAGGCAGGCAAGGCGAGCAATTCTCAAGCGACAAATCGTCACTTCCCCTATCGCAAAACAGGGGGTCGGCGGAGAGGTTTCCGTTTATGCCATTCTGGCCGGCTATGGGCCCCGTCCAATCCCCTCCTGTGTTGCCGAAGATATCGCAGCACTTAAGGCTGACAGTCGGTGTGCCGAGCAGGTGAACAGCCCCGCCCTTACGGGCAAATGAAATGATCGTGTTTTCGACGGTTGCATTGACATCACCGCCGCCATCGATACTTAAGGTCCCCCCGTCACGGCTGACGTCGGTGGAATTACCTGCGAAAGTGCAGTTGGTGATAGTGATACTTGACGCCTTATTGCTGCTGGCCGCAACCCCGACTCCGACATCAAGGCCTTGCAGGACCTGATTTCCGACGAAGGTGCACCCGGCGACGGTGAGATGCGCAAACGCTGAGTCCGGACGAAAGAAAATGGCGCCTCCCGGACCCATGTAGGACCTGTTATCAGTGAAGGTGCAGTTCGCCACATCCGCTGACCCCACACACATCAACGCTCCCCCCCCGCAATTACCGCACATGAAATCCGCCGCTAGGTTCCCCGAAAACGTACAACCCGTCACGGTGAGGAGTCCACCCCATGCCTCGATCGCGCCACCCGCACAATTCCCGTTGCCGGAGAAATTGCAGTTCTCAACCACAGGGAAGCTACGCCAGCCGCAGATTCCGCCGCCGCTTTCATTGCCGGCGAATTCGCAATTCCTGATCACCGGGCTCGAGCCTTCGAAGCAGAAAATGCCGGCCCCCGGAGGCGGTATCTCGGCACCTGCACAGTGGTTGTCCCGGAAAATGCAATTCACAATCTGCGGGCTGGAACCCGCATCGCAGTAAACAGCCTGGCAGGCATGGATTATGGTCACTGCCTCAAGTCGCGGGGACGGATGCCCCGAAGCGCGGAAGTAAAAGGCACTCAACACGTCGGCCGGCTCCGCGCCACCACAATCGATTATGCAGAGATCGGGGTCGCTCGCTTCCGATATGATGGTAAGCGCCTTGTCTCCACAGTCGACTTGGCGGTTTGCTGCGCCGGCGAACGTGCCGTTGGCGAGCAAGACGGTGTCTCCCTCAGCAGCAGCGGAATCTACCGCGGCCTTGATTGAGGGGACGTCTCCGGTGCCATCAGGCTTGACGTACCACGTGCGTGCTGAGGCCAAGGAACAACAGGCAAGGATGATAGCGATTTCCAGGCAGACCAGCAGCCTCATAGACTCGCGTCTCCTCAAGGGAGATTATACCACGCGGTGGGCTGCCAACTCAACAGATTCAGGCTCAGTTGAGGAGCACAACTGGCTGACTTGTTCTCTATGACAGTGCCACTCATCTATACAGTTTCTCAAGCAGGGGCGCTTGACCGGGAACTCAAGCCCGCTATTCTTGGGTGCAGCCGGCACCCGGTCAGGGACCACCATTGTAGCGGGCGGGGATGTGCAATAGCGATGTGCAGCTCGGAAGTTGGCGTTCGTCCCCATCGTCAGGCCTCTCTGCTGATAGGCGCCGTCTCTCAACCTTACCAATTGGATTAGGCCTGAGAGTGCCTTATGATGGTGCCGATGAGAGCCCGACCAGGTGGCAGAGTCGGTTCAGATGCTTCCCGCTATTCTGCATCCTGTGCCTGAGCTTTTCGACAGAGGCTAATGTGAAGGCAGCATCTGCGCTCGTGATGGCAGTATCAGCGCTCGCGGTGGTTTTGTTGACATCGTGTGGCATAAACGATACGAACAAGAAGGAAACGGTTCAGTTCGCGCCTAAGGTGAGGAGCGTCTGGTGGATTCTTGAGGATAAATCGAACCAACCTTGCCCCGGGCCATCGGGGACGGCTGCAATCTCGTTCTGCGTGTACTTGGAAGATTCTACTGAGTATTGCCACATCTCCTCAATGAAAGTCACTAATCCAACTGGCGGATGCTGGAGCTGGGATTCACTGAGGGTCCATGAGCAGTGGAATGAGGCCAACGAACGGTTCGAGCTGCTGGAATACAGATATCCTGATCCGGGGGACTATGTAGCCCTGGGTGATTACGCTTTGGAAGTGAAACAGGCCCGGAGAGAACCGCGCGTGTTCCCGTTCAAGGTTTTTGGTCGGTGTGACAGTACAGCGACCGAGGGATACGTATACTCATACTCCAGTCCGCTTGAGCCCAGAATACTGAAACCGGCATATAGCTGCTCCTGCTGTGTTCAGAGCAATATCGCCACTGTCGCGTTTGATGCCGACGATGCGATAATCACGGAAGGCTGTGTCTGGTACTATGACAGCGCAGACTCGTGGATAGGCACATCACGGCCCTTCAGCTACATGGGTGGAGTGAACGGCAGGGGGCACAACCACTTCAATCTGAATATCTCGAAGGTCCGTTCGCGGCTCGATCACATCAGAATCGCTTTGATGGCCGAGCCAACGGGTCACCAGGGAGGATACAGGGCACGCTCTGAGAGCCTCCACTGCAGGCAATGCCTGGTCAGATAAAGCCAGGTTCCCCCATTGATTCAGTTTGGTGTCATTGAGGTGCCCCCATTCTCTGGACAACTGAGGCTCAAGTTGGCGCCACCTCTAAGGTGACGCGGCGACAAACTCCCCGTCATCAAGGCGGCTTCAGCTTGAACAGCGGCCCGCGTTGCGGTACACTCGTTATCTAGCTTGCGAATCCTACATCCGAAGGAGCTGGGAGTGACGTTTTGGCGGACTGCGTTAGTTCTGGTCTGTTTGGTGATCCTTACGGCGTCCGGGTGCGCCAAGCGGGTGCTAGTTGAACCCGCAGTTGATACCGCGGTGTACAAACGAATTGCGATACTACCCTTCACTACCGAAGGCTCGTCCTCCGACATAGGTACGCAGCTTGCCGACGAGGTGACGCTGAACCTGCTCGCACAGGCCCCGGACGTTCAGATCGTGGAGCGGACCAAGATCAATGTGCTCACCTTGCCCGACAACCTGAGGAACGGTGCCCGCTCAAAGGAAGAGATTGCCATCGCACTCGGCCAGCTTCTAGAGGTTGATGCAGTGCTTACCGGCAGCGTGACCCTGTCACTCGAGTATATGTCGTCGGAGGGCTGGAATCGCCGGATTGGATATGCGACCGCAGTTGTAAGGCTGATTGCCATCCGCGACGGGAGTGTGGTCTGGGCCAAGAGAGAAGAAGTGGAGAACCTCGAAGCAAGATACACTGATAACACGAGCTGGCGCACCGATTACGAGATCACCCAGGACGTGATCCGCGAGCTCGCCCAGAAGATTGCCCGGAATTTCTATTCCCACTATGAAAGGCACTGAAGAGCTGCGCCGCTACTGAGCCACTCTACATCTGATCCCACCGCGCCAGGATGTCCTTGATCGATGCCGTCAATCGCGCCACAACACCGTCGAAATAGGCTTTGCAACTGGCCTCGTCGAAATTGAGCCGGCCATCGCCCTCGGCATAGGTGATAATCGCGCCAGGAAACGGATAGGCCCGAAAGTGGGGCGCCTGCCGTGTGGTCATCTTCTCGTCATACAGGTCCCGCTTGACCAAGGCCGGATCAATCGCCATCACTGCAGCTGTCTCATCGGCTCCGGCGTGGCCGCCCTCCCGCCCCAGCTTCTCCTTGCACAGGTCTTCCATCCCGAACCACCAGTTAATGAGCACCACCTTGATGTTGGAGGTCTTGCTGGCATCGAAAAGCGCGTCCGCAAGCTCCGAGATTTGGCCACCGTGGCCGTTTATCACGACGATCTTGTCGAAGCCGGTCTTGGCCAAGGAAGCGAGCACATCGGCCACATAGGCTCGAAAAACCGATGGCGTTATGAAGACCGTCCCTGGATGCCCATAGAGCCCCCGCGTGATGCCGTAGGGCACAGCCGGCGCGATCAGGGCGTTGATCTCGCCCGACAAGCGTTCAGCCAACCGCTCGGGTATCAGCGTGTCGGTCCCCAACGGAATCACGCCGTGGGCTTCGACCGTACCTACCGGCACAATCGCCGTCTTGATCCTTCCAGGCACTAGCCTCTTGAGCTCGATATGATTGAGATAACTCAGCCGCCTTTCCATTCCGCTCCCTCCGATTCCCGTCACACTTGGGAAATCAGTGTTGTCTCCCCCGATCAGACCTCAGCTACTTAGTCGCTGGCTTGATCACCAGGGTCGCCGAGTTGGTAAGGTACTTCTGGGCGACGCGCCTCACGTCCTCTTTGGTCACCGCGTTTATCTTGTCTCTCAATGAGTCCCGCCAATTGTATCCCAGCCCCAGAATCTCATACTGGGCAGCAAAGGTAGCCTGGTCTGCACTCGTCTGCGAGTAGGACACATCCTCCATGATGTTGCAGATGCGCTTGCCCATCGCGAGTTCCTCATCCGTCACGTACTCGTTCTTGGCCTTGGCCATCTTCTCCCGGATGATTGTGAGAGCGCTGTCGGCGGTCTCCGGCGCTGTTGCAGCCATTATGGCGAAGTAGCCGCGCTCGGGCAGCGCGTAGTTCCAGGCATGAACGATGTAAACCAGCTTCTGACCCCGCAGGGTTTCGTGGAGCCAGCCCCCGGGGTAGCCGATGCCGGAGGTGATGGCATCGAGCACCCGCGTGGCGTACCAGTCGGGGCTGCCGGGGTCCATCCCGGGGTAGCCGATGAAGATCACGGCCTGTTCCTTGTCGGTCGGCTGGGTCTCCACCACATCTCGGTCGAGCCCCTGCCACACGTTGAGCGCCGGCAGCGCCACGCCCTTCCGATTGAAGCGGCCGAAGGCCTTGGCCGCCGCGGCGCGAGCATAGGCAGGATCGACATCGCCGTAAATCGCCAGCACCATGTTGTCGGGGGTGACATACTTCTCATAGAGGTCTCGCACCTGCGCCACGGTCAAGCTCTTAACCGAGGCTTCCTCGCCGAGAGGATCGAAGGCATAAGGGTGCGCGCCATAGAGCAACTTCCTCATCCTAGCCTCGCTGTCAGCCTGCCAGTCGTCGGACCTGGCAAGAATGTCGGCGAGCGCCACCTCGCGCTCCTTCTCGAACTCTCCGCCATTGAACGTCGAGTTCGTCAAGAGGTCGGCGAACAGATCTAACCCACGATCGAAGTTCTTATCGAGCAGATCCATGCTGCAATAGAAGTAGTCTTCCTGGGAGCCGAGGGCGAGGCTCCCGCCCATGCCGTCCATCTCGGCGGCTATCTTCTCCGCCGAACGCGTCCGGGTTCCCCGGCGCATCATCCCGGCCATCAGATTGAATCCCCCGACCGTCTCGGGGGTCTCAAGGTAGCTCCCGCCGCGGAAGTAAGCGCGCAGGTGGACCAGCGGGACATTCTTGTCTTGTTTCTGAAGCAGCGTGATGCCGTTAGCCAGCTTGGTCTTGGTGGCCGCTGCCGCCACTTCGGTTTCAGCCTTAGCTGCCTTCGCGCCGCCCCCGGCACCGGTGGGTTTCAAGACGGCGATGGTCAGAGCATCATCGTAGAAGTACTTGTTCGCCACGCGGCGGATGTCTTCGGGCGTGACCTGCGCGACTTTCTTGAGGAACAGCTCCTCATAGTCGGGGTTGCCGGTGCGGATCAAGTCGGTGCCGATGGTTGCCGCCTGGTCCTCCACCGCCTGGAAGCCAAAGGCGTAGTCGCTCGTGATCTGAGTAACGGCCTTGGCGATCTCCTGCCGGGTGACGTTGCTATGCTTCAGTCTGTAGATCTCGGCGAGGGTTGTGTCTATGGCAGCCCGGGACTTGTCATAGTCAC
>DATKKY010000294.1:0-3974 GCA_035542695.1 bacterium
GAGCAAGCTCCTCTCGCCCCGGCTCGGCATGGCGTCCGGGTGCGCACTTCTCATCGACTACCTCCTGACGATCGCCCTCTCCATTGCCAGCGGGACGGACGCGCTGTTCAGCTCTCTCCCTGCCCGGCTGCAGCCGCTCAAGATCTTCGTGAGCATCGCAGCCGTGCTGCTCCTGGTCCTGCTGAACCTCCGAGGCGTCAAGGAGTCCGTCGTCAGCCTCACCCCCGTGTTCATCGTGTTCATCGTCATGCACGGAGCGGCCATCGTGACGCTGCTCCTCACGCACCTGCCGGAGGCCGACACCCTGGTGAATGCAGCGCGCTCTGACATTGGCAGCTCCATCGGCGAGGCAGGGGTCTTCGGCACGATCTTTCTCATCTTCCGCGCCTACAGCATGGGCGCGGGAACCTACACGGGCATCGAGGCCGTAAGCAACGGCCTGCCCATCCTGCGGGAGCCGAGGGAGAAGACCGCCAAGCGCACCATGCTCTACATGGCAGTTTCGCTGGCCTTCATGGCACTAGGCCTGACGATTGGTTACCTCCTGTATGGAGCGGGGTTTCATCCGACCAAGACCCTCAACGCCGTGCTGTTTGAGAGCGCAACCGCGGGCTGGGGCGACTGGGGCCACATCTACGTGCTGGTGGCACTGGTTTCGGAGGCGGCGATCCTCGTGGTTGCCGCGCAGACCGGCTTCCTGGATGGGCCGCGAGTGCTGGCCAACATGGCCAAGGATCGGTGGGTCCCCACCCAGTTCTCGATGCTGAGCGACCGCTTCGTGACCCAGAACGGCATCCTGATCATGGGCGGGGCTGCCTTCCTGCTGATGCTTTTGACTCACGGGTCGGTCAGATTCCTGGTGGTCCTTTACAGCATCAACGTGTTTATAACCTTTTCGCTTTCGCAGCTGGGCATGGTGCGCCACTGGTGGCAGGAGCGCCGGATGGGGGCTCATTGGAAACACAGGATCCTGGTCAATGGGATCGGTTTGGTTTTGACTCTCTTCATCCTGGCTTCAGTGGTCGTCCTTAAATTCCACCAGGGCGGCTGGATAACTTTGTTGATAACGGGCACCCTGATAGTGCTGGTGACCTTAATCCGGCGGCATTACAACTACACGGCGCGGCTGCTCGGGCGGCTGGATAGCCTGGTGCAAGTGGCCGAGAAGGCGCTCGCCGAACCGGCGGCCGGCGGGCAGGTCAAGAAACCGGCCCCCGAGTTCGACCCCAAGGGTAGGACTGCCGTCCTTCTGGTCAACGGCTTCAGCGGCCTGGGCTTGCACACGCTCTTGGGCATCATTCGCGTGTTCCAGGATTCCTTCAGGAATTTTGTCTTTATCCAAATCGGCATCCTCGATTCAGGCAACTTCAAGGGCTCGTTCGAGATCGAGCACCTGAAGACCTACGCTGAGACCGAGGTCGACAAGTACGTGGAGTACATGCAGCGGCACGGGTATTATGCCGAGAGATTCACGACCATCGGAGTGGATGTGGTCGAGGAGGTCGCCAAGATCGTGCCCGAAATCATGGAACGCTTTCCTCACCCGGTGTTCTTCGGCGGCCAGCTGGTGTTCCCGCATGAGACCGTGTTCAACCGGGCTCTCCACAACTACACCGTGTTCGCGGTTCAGCGCAGGCTATACACCCAAGGCATCCCCATTGTGATCATGCCGATCCGGGTATACTGATTGGCTGTTATCATTGACACCAGTTCCGAGGCCCCCTATAATCCGCAATCTGAATGGCCAAGACTTGAAGTGAACCAGGTTGCTGTCAGGCTGTGACTTACGGAGGTGACAGATGGGTACAGGCCAGCTTATCGCAATGGTGATTGGCTTCAGCATCTTCGGGCTCGCCTTCGCAGCCTACCTTGCAAGGTGGGTACTGCGCTTCAGCACGGGGAGCGAGGCGATGCAGCGGATTTCCAATGCCATCAAGGAGGGAGCCGAGGCGTTCCTCAGGCGTCAGAACAGGACCATCCTGACGCTGGCGGTCGTCTTTGCCGCCGTGCTGTTCATAGGCTACGGCTTCGTGCGGCACCCTCGGCCGTTCGATCCAACCTGGGTCGATCAGGCGCATGCCTCCGGATCGGCCCTGCATATGGCGACCTGGATAACTCTCTCCTTCATCTTTGGCGCCGTGTGTTCAGTGGTCGCCGGCTACGTCGGCATGTGGGTCTCAATCCGCAGCAACATCCGGACCGCGACTGCGGCCCTCTCGAGCCTCAATGATGCGCTCCGCATCGCGATGCGGGGTGGAGCCGTGTCGGGGCTGCTTGTCGTGGCTATGAGCTTGCTCGGGGTATCGGGGCTTTACGCTCTCGTGCGAGCTGTCGGCCACATTGAACCAACCAAGATACCCCTCTTGATCGTTGGATATGGTTTTGGAGCCTCCTTCGTCGCCTTGTTTGCCCAGTTGGGAGGCGGTATCTATACCAAGGCTGCCGATGTGGGCGCCGACCTGGTGGGCAAGGTGGAGGCAGGCATCCCGGAAGATGACCCTCGCAACCCAGCCGTGATCGCCGACCTGGTGGGAGACAACGTGGGCGACTGTGCTGGCCGAGGGGCCGACCTCTTTGAGTCCACGGCTGCTGAGAACATCGGTGCGATGATCCTGGGCGCGTCCCTGGCAGCGGCCGCCGACAAGCAGGGATTGGGCTTCTCCACAGGCATCATTGGGGTAATGATGTTTCCCCTGATAGCCCGTGCCTTCGGGATCGTGGCCTCGATCATCGGCATCATGGCCGTGCGAATGGACAAGGCCGAGAAGATGGACCCGATGCAGGCCCTGAACCGCGGCTACTACGTGGCTGTGGTGCTAGCCATGATCGCCTTCGGCGGCGCCACGCACTGGCTGCTGAACAGCCCCCAGGCGCCAAACGCCTGGTGGCATTTCTTCCTTTGTGGCGTGGTGGGAGTCTTGACCTCGGTGGCCTTCGTCTATATCACCCAGTATTACACCGAGTACAAGTACCGGCCGGTCAAGTCAATTGCCGATGCCTCGCAGACCGGTCCGGCCACCAACATCATTGCGGGCATCGGGGTTGGCTTTGAATGCGTGGCGCTCCCCGCTCTGGTGATGGGGGCGGCGCTGCTTGGAGCTTACTACCTTGGGGCCTCGAGCGGGCTGCCCAACGCCGGTCTTTTCGGCACGGCCGTGGCTACGATGGGCATGCTGGCGACTGCGGCCTACATCTTGGCGATGGACACTTTCGGTCCGATCACTGACAATGCGGGCGGCATAGTGGAGATGTCCCAGCAGCCCGAGGAAATCCGCAAGAAGACCGACCGGCTGGACGCCGTGGGCAACACTACCAAGGCCCTGACCAAGGGCTACGCCGTGGGCTCGGCGGCGCTTGCGGCCTTCCTGCTCTTCCAGGCTTACATGGATGAAGTCAAGCAGTACGCAGGGCTGGGTCACGACTACAACTTCACTGTCAATCTCGCTAAACCGGTGGTCTTCGTGGGCGCCTTGCTGGGAGCGATGCTGGTGCTGCTCTTCTCATCGCTCGCGATCCGGGCAGTCGGCCGGGCGGCTCAGTCCATTATCGAAGAAGTCCGCCGCCAATATGCCAAGCTGGCGCGCGTCAACGATATCATCCAATTCCCGGATGATTTCAAGCCCGACTACGGCACCTGCGTTGACATCGTCACTAAGTCGGCGCTCCGCCGGATGGTGACCCCCGGCCTGCTGGCGGTGCTGATGCCGGTCGCGGTAGGCATTATCTTCAGGGTCTTCATTACCCCGACCGACAAGCTGATAGCGGCCGAAGCCGTGGCGGCTCTCCTGATGGTTGGGACTATCGTGGGCATCCTGATGGCCCTGTTTCTCAATAACGGTGGCGGCGCCTGGGACAATGCCAAGAAGTACATCGAGGCCGGCGCTTACGGCGGCAAGTACTTGACCGGGCCGGACGGCAAGAGGATTAAGAACCCGACTCACGCAGCGGCCGTGGTGGGCGACACCGTTGGAGAT
>DATKKY010000295.1:0-9915 GCA_035542695.1 bacterium
TGGGAAGAACGCTGACTTGAGGCCAAACCCGGCGAGGAAGAGACCTGCGGCTACCAGATGGATGGGTTTGAGATTGGTTCCGAAGGTCTTGGCAACCTGGGCCATGTTGAGGCTGCCGACCAAGCCGTAGGTGATCGCCAGTGCCACCAGAATCAGGAGGGAACCGACGGTCCCGACAACCAGGTATCTGAAGGCGGCCTCCAACTCCGTCTGGTGATCGCCAAGTGCAACCAGCGCGTACGCCGCAAGCGAGGCCACCTCGATAAAGACATAGAGACCAAGCAGGTCCCCAGTCAGAGCCACACCATTGACGCCGGCGATCATCACCAGGAAGAGGCTGTAGAAATGCGCCTTGAGATCACGCCGGTCCAAGTATTGAATCGAATACAGGGTTACCACAAATGCTACCAGCCCAACGGCCGCCAGCATCAGAACCGAGCACTTGTCGAGGACCAGGTCAATGCCGGCCGCGACGCCACCGCGCGGAGCCAAGCCCTTGACCCAGTACACGCCGCTCTTGCCAATCACTGAGACGGCCATCACGAGGAGGACAAGGGTGGCGATATTAGCCAGGGCGTCACCGATAGCCGGCACTTTTCTCGTAGCCAGCATGATCAGTATGGCCGCGGCCACTGGAACAATCACAAACATCGGAAGAAGATGCATGGCGACTTCCTATTCCCTGTACCTATTCAGGTCCTTAACTTCATAGGTGCCGTGCTTGGCGCGCAGTCGCCTGGCCAACGCCACGGCCACTCCGATGACCGCAATGCCCACCACGGTCGCTACCAGGGCGAGCTCGTGGGCCACAGGGTCGCCGCCCCCGCTGGTGTTGTAGCCAAGCATCACGATGAAAAGGATCGCCGCGGCCTCCATTACCGCCAAGCCGATCACGATCTTCAGCAGATTACTCTTGGCCAGAACGCCATAGAGGCCGACCAGGAAAAGCGCGACACACAGCCCGTAAACCATAGCGTCTCCTCTAGGCCTTCCTCTCAGCGGCGCGAATGGCGAGCCAAGCGATCATCGCCCCAACAATCAAGGCCCCCAGCCCGACAGCGTCCAACGCCCTGTACGAGAAGAGAATCGCGAGGAAGCTTGCCGATCCATAGGTGGCCGCGGGCGAACCGGAGATCGAAGCGTACGGCGCATCCCCCAGCTTCGGCATCCCCGAGAATGCGCCAAACCCGAGCACCAGCAGGATCACCAGCAGCACCAATCCGACCACCCTCACCGCGAGATTCCCCTTGTCCGCCGAAGCAGCCCTCAGATCACTGGATGCGCCGGCCTTCAAGAGCATCCAGACGAGCGCGGCCTCAGCTATTATGGGCAGCACAGCGACTCCCGGCGCCCGCAGGACGAACAGCGCCACAAGAAAGGCTAGCCCGCCAACTGCGGCGGCCATGAACGCCGTCGCGAGCCGCGGAATCTCGAGAGCGGCCACCGCGGTCACTATCGCGACACTGAGAAGTATGAGTATCAGACCAGTCATAGCTGCTTCAGCCTCGAAATCTCAGCAGAATGCCGAGCACGACCACCAAGCCGGCCAGGCCCCAGGTGAGGTAGCCTGAGAAGACGCTCATATGGATCACCTTGAGCGCCCTGCCTAGGTACCCAACCAGATCCTTGCCATATTCGTAGACATCAAGATTCCTTCGTTCGCCCCACGCATAGAATCCCCGGAAGAAACCCATCTCGGTCACGGTGTTGTAGAACCCCGTGCCGGTCACGCGCGCGTCAGCCGGCAGGATCTCGCCACCGACGTAAGAGGAATCCACCCGCACGCCCCTTGCCCTTCCCGCCAAATAGATCACTAGCCCCATGATGATGCCGATCACGATCAGGATGGTCGCAAGTCCGGGAGACCACCAACCCAGCCACGTCGCCTGAGCCGGCATCCTGAATGCCGGCAGCCCGGTAAGCACTGGGATGACGAAGTACTTCAGCGGCAACACGAACGCGAAGATGCCAAACACCAGGCAGAGGATGCCAAGTCCCAGCGTCGGCAACCACATGCCGATGCTGACTTCCTTCGGCCCCTCCCCGCGCTTCTCCCTCGCGCCCAGGAATACGCTGTGCAGCAACTTGACAAAACTGGCAAGCGTCAGCGCTGACCCAAACATGGCCGCAAGCAGCCACACCACCCAAAGGTGGCCGCCATGCTTGCCGGATTCGATGATCCCCTGGTAAACCATCCACTTCGAAACAAAGCCATTGAAGGGAGGCACTCCCGAAATCGCAAGGGCCGCAAGCAGGCCGGAGGCGAACGTGAAGGGCATGTATCGCGCGAGCCCACCAAGCCTGTCGAGATCAGTGGTGCCCTCGCGAAGCTCGACCGAACCCCCGGTCAGGAAGAGGCATCCCTTGTAGACCGCATTGTTGAGCATGTGGAAAAGGCCGCCAGCAATGCCTATGGGGCTCATGGTGCCAATTCCCAAAACCATGTATCCGACTTGGGATACCGCGTGGTAGCCCAGCAGCTTCTTCATGTCGTGCTGCACCAACGCCATCAGCACGCCGCCTATCAGCGTGACGGCCCCGACAATCATCAAGAGCAAGGTCATCGCGGGCGTCAGGTTGAAGACGTAGAGCGAGACACGGGCCAAAAGGTATATGCCCAGCAGCTTGTCGAGCGAGGCCGGCAGAAAGGCTATGGCCGAGGTGGGCCCGGCTGCTGCCGCGTCCGGTATCCACCCATGGAACGGCATGGCGCCCGCCTTGGCGAAGGCCGCCGAGGCAAACAGGATGAAGGTGAGGCACGAAAGCCCGGTTACAGTTGGGATAGGATCTTGCGAGAGGCTGGTCGAATCGGTCATCAGCCACAGGATCGCAACACCGAGGGCGAGGAGCCCATCGCTCGCGCCGACGATTGTTGCGGTCTTCTTGACCGCACCCGAGGCCGCCGGGCCGGCGACATCGATCAGCAGGTGAAGCAGCAGGCCCAGGAAAGTCCACATCGCAACCAGCAGGATCATGTCATTAGCCAGCACTATGCCTGAGGCTGCGCCCAGAGCGAGCAGGGAGTAACCGTAGTATTCCCTGAGATGGCTCCTACCTTTCATGAACCACACTGAATAGACCATCATCACTAGGCCAAAGATGCCCACCCACAGCAGGACAAAAGCCGAGAGCGTGTCCAGCCTGAGCATGCTCATGCCGAAGACGTTGGTCTCGACCCAGCCCATGCGATAGAGCACGATTGTGAAGTAGAGTGTGACCGCGGCCACGGCGAGCGTGATCGCCTCCTTGATCCCGCGGACCGCGGTGGGAATCAAGAGAACGATCGCACCAGCGATCATAGGCACGAGAATCGGATAGAGAGTTACATCCATATCTTGTCCATCCTCGACGGATACTTCTCCATCAGCTTCCGAGTTTTCTCATGCGAAAGCGCGACCAGATCCTTGCCCGTCATCAGCGCCTCGCCCGTTGCGGCATCGAAGACCACTGCCCGCTCGGTACAGCAGTAGCAGGGGTCTATGGCCGCAAGGGTAATGGTGGCATCAGAAACCGTGTAACCCACCACTGCGCGCTTGTTGGTCGGCACGTTCATGTAGCTCGGGGCCCGGATCTTGTACCGCACCGGACGGTTGGTGCCGTCGGAACGGGTGTAGTGAATCACTTCCCCCCGCGGCGCTTCGTGGGTGCCAATGCCTTCGCCGGGCGGGATGTCGGTCAGATTAGCATCTATACCGTCCTTGACCGTCGCCAGTTTCTCGCAGCACTGCCTGCAGATCCTCACCGACTCGAGTATCTCGAGCACCCGCACCACCACCTTGTCGAAAATGTCGCCGTTGGCGGCGGTGATCACGTTGAAGTCCACTCGGTCGTAAGCTGCGTAGGGGTGATCCTTGCGCACATCTATTGGGACCCCGGAGGCTCTCGCGGTCGGGCCCAAGGCCCCCAGGTCAATGCAGTCCTGCTTGGTAAGCACGCCGACGTGCTTGGTTCTGGCTTGGAGCACGGGATCGGCGAGCGCCACATCGCGGAACATCAAGGTCGGTTTGACCAGGCCATCAAGCACTTTCATCACCTGGCCCAGGTCCTCATCCGCGAAGTCGCGTCTCACTCCGCCGGGCTTCATCATGCCGTAATGATTGCGGTTGCCGGTCAGGAGCTCGAAGAGATCGAGCACGGGCTCCCGGTACTTCCACGCCCACATCCAGACCGTGTTGTAGCCCAGGAAATGCCCTGCCAGCCCGAGCCAGAGAAGGTGCGAGTGAATCCGCTCGAGCTCGCCGATGAAGGTCCTGATGTACCTGGCCCGCTCGGGAATCTCAACTCCCGCCACATCCTCGGTCGCCATAACTCCGGCGAAGGGATGGGACGAGGAGCAGATGCCGCAGATGCGCTCCACCAGGAAAGGCACCTGGTCGTAACTGAGGCCCTCGGCGAGTTTCTCAATCCCGCGGTGGTTGTAGCCCAGTTCTATCTCCAGCTCGACCACCCGCTCGCCCTCCACATGAAGCTTGAAGAATTCAGGCTCCTCCTGGAGAGGGTGGTAGGGCCCTATAGGTATGATCGTCTTACTTCTTGCCATTTTCCCCGTCTCCCCCGGCTTGCCAATCCCGTCTGAGAGGGTAGCTCCCGTCCGGCCAGTCATCAGCCAAAAGCAGGTGCCGCATGTCGGGATGATGCCTGAACTCGATTCCTAAGAGCTCGTGCATCTCCCGCTCGATCCACTCAGCGGCCGGCACGCGGGTCGCGATCGACTCGATCGAGGGCCTGGTGGAATCAAGGACCACTCTCAGGTTCAGGAACCTGTGCTCCCGATCCAGCGCGAAGTGATAGAGGATTTCGATACCACCGGCCATATGCGTACCGGTGGCGATGGAGAAGCGGCAGCCCAGCTCCTTGTAGCAGTATTCCGCGACGTCGGGAAGCTGCGCCGGATCTACCGCAATGAAGGTCCGCCTGGGGCTCTTCTCGAAGACCTCACCAATGGCACCGCCGAATTTGTCCCTAAACCCCTGTACCACCTGGTCTGCCATCTACCCCACCATCCTAATAATCCCCGTACTCACCCTGGCTTCTCCCACTACCTATTTCTTGGCCGCCGCCAGCTTGGCCTCGATGAGAGCTGCGACTGCCTGGATCATCGCTTCCGGCTTCGGTGGGCAGCCGACGATGTAAGCATCAACCGGCACCACCGAATCAAGCGGCTTGGTGTTGTTGTATGACTTGCCGAACATCTCTGTCGAGCAAGAGCAGTTGCCCACCGCGATCACGAAACAAGGCTTGGCGGCCTGCGAGATCACGCGTTTCAGGCGCTCGCTGGACTTCCGATTCATCGAACCGGTCACTAGGATCGCGTCGGCGTGGCGCACGCTGCCCACCAGCTGGATGCCGAAGCGCTCCAAGTCGAACCGCGGCGTCAGCGCATCCAGTATCTCTATATCGCAATTGTTGCAGGGGCTCGCAGCCAGATGGAAGACCCAGAGCGATTTGGTCAGTGCCTTGAGCTTAAGACTCATAACCCGTACCTCACAGCCCTCGGAAACGCAGCCCCAAGAACGCGAGCACGATCGCCGCGACCCCGAAGGGCGCCACCATTGCCCAGAAGAACTTCATTGTCTGATCAATTCTGACCCTGGGATTGGTGTTCCGGATGAGCACCATCACCAGGAGGATGCCGAGATACTCGAGCGCTGCATAGAGCAAGTTCAAGAACGATCCCGCCCAATTGATGCCGCCCAGGAAGACTACGATCAAGAAAAGCGGCATGGTGAAGAGCATCATCCACTGGGTCAGCTTGAAAACCCCGAGGGCCACGCCGGAGTACTCTATGTAGGCGCCACCCATTATCTCCGTCTCGGCCTCGGGTGAATCGAAGGGGCCCTTGGCCAATTTGGCCTGCATCACCAGCAGCGACATCAAGAAGGCAATTGCACCGGACACTGAAGCCACGATGGGACGGCTTCCCGCCTGGTACTTGATTATCTCGCCGATCCGCAGCGCGCCGCCGGTCTTTATCAGAACCACGATTATCGCCAGAATGAATGGAAGCTCGTAGGAGA
The DNA here is from genome assembly GCA_035542695.1 of bacterium. Classification (GTDB taxonomy): domain Bacteria; phylum Arandabacterota; class Arandabacteria; order Arandabacterales; family Arandabacteraceae; genus DATKKY01. The sequence goes on from DATKKY010000295.1 coordinate 6,018, forward strand.
GGATCTGTTTCATCTCCCGCGAGCCTCCCAGCGAGGCTAGTGGGTTCGCGGAAGCAAACGACCCCAGGATCACCGCCTGCGACGGCACCGTCAGGAGGTAAATCACCACGATCAAGTCACCCACAAATGACTGAGCCGGGAAGATGACGGCTCGAATCAGAATCGCCGTCACTACGGTCACGGCCGCTAGACCAAAAAGAGGCGCCGAGAGGAACAGGAAGCGGGATGCCCCCTCGGGAACGACCACTTCCTTGCCCAGGAGCTTCAGAAAGTCCCACACCGGCTGGAAGAAGGGCGGCCCGACCCGCCACTGAATCCTGGCGGTCAGCTTGCGATCGAACCAGTGGGCGAACATGCCGACCACTGCGGCCGCGACAAAGCCGATCACCAGAAACCCGATTGCCTGAAGTATGTTACCTGCGGCGACGTTCATCAGAGCGCCTTACCTCTTCCAGACACTGCACTTCACAATTAGATTATCGCTCGCCTCCCGAAGTTGCTTGGCTTCGTCAGGCGCGATCTCCACATATCTGATTGCCCCAAGCGGGCAAGTTCTAACGCACAGGGGATCCTCATTGGGGCCTATCCTGCCGAGGCAGTAGTCGCACCTCGAGAGCCCATAGGGGATCGCGTCGGGATATATCGTGCCGAAAGGACATGCCAGCGAACACGACTTGCAGCTTATGCACCGCATGTTGTGTCTGACCAGAATGCCCTTATCGTTCTTCTCCAGCGCCTCCTTGGGGCAAGCGCTGATGCAGTTGGCCAACTCACACCGCCTGCAAATCACGGCGTAGGCCGCCAGTTCCCGGAGCGACGTCACCCCGGCGTTCCCTGGGTGATACGGGTAGCTGCACTTAGCGGGGCACTCATCCCTGCCTTCACACCCGTCGCAGATGTCGAAATCAATCAACAGCTTCTTCAAACGTCTTGCCTCACAGCCTCAATCCCAAAGGGCAGGCAGGCCCTTGATCTTGTCGTAGGTCAGCACCGGCCCGTCCTTGCAAACCATGTATTGACCGAGCATGCAGTGGCCGCACTTGCCGATCCCGCAGCTCATATTCTTTTCCATCGAAAGGTAGATCACGCGGTCCGGGAATCCCAACTCCACCAACTTCAAGGTCGCGAATTTCATCATGATGGGCGGCCCGCAGACCACCGCTACGCTCGCGGCCATGTCCAGCCCCAGGTCCTTGACCACGGTCGTGACCACCCCGACATTGCCCTTCCAGGTGGGGTCTCCAATATCCACCGACAGCCTGAATTCAATCTTGGCCGGGTTCATTCTCGGCCACTGATCCAGGATCAGCGGCTTGTAGATCATGTCCTGGGGCGTCTTGGCGCCGTAGCAGAACAGAATCTTCTTGAAGTCATCCAACCGGTTGGTCAGAGCGAGAAACAGGGAGCGAAGCGGCGCAAGCCCCACGCCGCCGCCCACGATCAGGATCTCCTTGCCCTTGTACAGGTCCAGCGGATAGCCCTTGCCCATCGGACCCCTGACACCGACCGTGTCGCCCTTCTTCATGGTGTGAAGCACGCCGGTCACCCGGCCGGCCCGCATTATGGTGAACTCCAGAGTCTCCGTCACTTTGGGATTGGAGGAGGGCGTGAAGGGCGCCTCCCCAAGACCGGGGACGGTTACCTCCATGAACTGGCCAGCCTCGAAGGGGATCTTCTCGCTAGGCTTCAGTACGAAAGTCTTGATGGTCGGGCTCTCCTCGATAACCTCAAGGATCTCCGACGTGATCGGTTTGTAAATGTCACCGGCTACCGGCATACTTCCTTAAGCACCTTTCTCATGTCTATCTTGCCCGGGCAGGCCGCGATGCACCGGCCGCAGCCCGTGCAGCCCTCAAATCCGTAATTCCTCGGAAAATAGTCCAGCTTGTGGTAGTACCTGTGCCGGAAACGCTCCACCAGATGTTTCCGCGGGTTCGCGCCCCCGGCCACCTGGGCAAAGCGCTTATAAGCGCACGCATCCCACATCTTGAGCCGTTTGTAGCGGTCGCGCACCTTCTCATCGTATAGCAGAAAACACTGGCAGGTGGGGCAGATGAAGAGACAAGCCCCGCACTCCACGCAGGTCTCGACATTCTTGGCCCAGGTCTTGTCGTCGTATGCCCCGGCCAGCATCTCTCGCCAGGGCTTGGGTGGAGCGAATTCCTTGGATTGCTGCTCAACGATCCTGAGGATCCGCTCGCGAGTCGCCTGCCGTTCGCCAAGCTGCCCATCGGTCGCGGGCCGGAAAAGGTCGCCTGAAGATGTGGTCACTTCCTTGCCCTTGTCACTCCCCACCTCCACAACGTAGCCACCCTTGACCTTGCTCAGATTGAGATCGAAGCCTTTTTCGGGGTAAGGCTTGACGCCGACCAGAACGCAGAAGCAGGTCTCCAAAGGCTCGGTGCAGTCGGCGCTCACGACCAGACTCTTCTTGCGCCGCTCCTCGTAGAAAGGATCCTTGAAATCCCCTTCGAGAAAAACCCGGTCTAAGGCTTCGATCGCCCGGACATCACAGGCGGATGCCCCCACGATCGCGAAGGGCCTAGATTCTCTGAAGGATGACTCCCGGGAGGGGTACTCGGCAACTTCCTCGAGCGCCGAAAAGAAGAGCGGCTTAAGCGGCTGATAGGACCTCACGCCGGGCCAGGTAAAGGCCCCAGCCTCGGCCAGGGGTTTGAGCCTGACGCGGCCTTCGTCATCCTTGGTGGTTACATACACATCGCCGCGTTTCTCAAGCCATGACAGGAACTTAGGCAGATCTGGATCAGATATGTAATAGGCCGTCATCCACCCTCTTCCTGTCTGGGAACTGGCGCGCCTATCCCGTTCTCCTCAAACCACGCCAGAATAGTGAAGATAAGGGGCGAAGAGCCTAGTGTCAAGCGAAAAGTCGGCAGAGGGCCGCCCCTGCGGGCTACGAAATGCCGGCCTCTTGGGCGATCTCAAGGCAGCCCAGGTAGGCACCCGCCTCGTCGCGCACCGCCAAGTACTTGATGCTGACTGGCCTGCCGCTGACCTTGGCCCGGGATTCAACTACATCCGCTCTGCCCGCCTTCAGGTCGGCGATGACTGTATTCACGGCGGGCACGCTCTTCTCTGGATGGCAGCCCTGGACGCTCCCACCCAAGATGGACGGGCTCCGCGAGAAGAGCCGCTGCTTGGGCTCGTTGAAATAGCGGATCTTGTCGTCCGGCCCCACAAAGGTCAAGTCACCTGGCAACACATTGAGGATGGCCTCGATTTCACGCTGCGTAAGGTTGCCTGTCTTGAAGTTCACTGAGTTCATTGGCGTAGACTCTCCTCGGCGCGGCTGGTACCGGGCCGGTTTGACCAGTTCGGACAGATGATGCCGGTTGGATGCAAATTGAGGATACCTACTGTGGTGACTGCCAGTCAAGGTGCGAGGTGCCGCACCCTGCGGAGACCTCAAGACAAGACCCAGCGGCTGGGGCTGCTACCAGGTCTTTGCCGGCGGATCGAGCAGGTTCGCGCGCAACCGGCTCAAGATACGTTCCCAATCATCAACCAAGCGCCGACTGCAACCCGCCTCAGACGATTCGGCAGCAGCCGAGGCAGCTCGCGTGGACTTGTAATGGTCGCAGTCGCGATACTCGCCAAGGCAAAAGGCCCAGACAAGGTGCTCGCTGCCCTCGCAGGAGAAGGTTAAGAACGTCGGACACTTCTTGGCAAACGGACAACACATGGCATCTACCTCTCGCAAGGTTGCTGGTGGTCGCCTCCTGATTGACTGCGGTTCAAGCTGTAGATCGCCCAATGAGACGGACGACTTGATACCATTTTCGCAGATACGAAAGACCACTGCTTGGATGGAGACTGCCCTGGGGATCTCGTCTCGGCGAGGGCTTTGAGATGTGTTATCGCTCTGAAGCTGGCTCTA
>DATKKY010000296.1:0-2678 GCA_035542695.1 bacterium
GGGCCAGTGGCTTGGGCCACCTGGCGCGCAGCTGCCTGGTGCAGTAGATGATCGTTCGCATTCAGGCTCCGCTGGTAGCGCTCAACTCCATCTGCCTCTCGGATCAACTGATCCAGTGCTGGCTGTGTACTGGTCACGCGACCGCGAACACGTGGTTCTCCATGAAGGCGTAAGCTCGGCCAATCAAGCGCTGCCGGTTGAGCACCCCGGCCTCGACATCTTCGACGATGCCGGAATACAGCCCGGGTAGGTATTCGCCTCTCACCTTCAGGTGTATCCAGAGCTCCGATTCGCGCAGACGAAGCTCAACTGAGCCATCTCGCGTGATCGCGCCCACTGTAGGCAGGGCGATCGGTCCCGGCGTGTAGTTCTGGGCAGGGGGCTGGATTGGTTGACCAGCTGGCCTTACAGCCCATTGGTCGAGGGTCTCTGGGGCCAGCGCGTCCGCAGTCTCGATTGTCTGAGTCAGCACGTGAGCCGGAAGTTCGTGCGCTTGTAGATCACTCCCGAAGACGCGGCGGCTGGAATCATCCTCACAGCTCGCAACGATGATCCACTCAGGCGGCGGGCTAGCATGACCAATGCTGAGCACAGCCCACTTGCGACCATCCGGTGTGCGCGCTCGCAGCGCCATTCGGGGGAGCCCCCTTCTGAGTGACTGCGGCTGCCTGCTGCCTAGCTGGCCCAATAGTGTGGGTTCGCGAGGCGCCAGTGCAAGCGACGAGGCGCTGTTACGCCGCCCGTCTGCGGCCCGGGGGCAGCTTCAGCCGCAGTACGACAACTGTCTTGCTGGCCGCATCACGGCGGGCCCAACCGAAAGCCTGCGCACCCTGGCAGCTTCATGTGCCAGATAGGCGCCATTCCGAATAGCATGTTGGGACTACTCCTCTATGCGGTACCGCAAGACGTCCGCGGCCTTAAGCGGGCGAAACGGGTTCATTTCTTTGAGTCGCTCATCGAGGGTCGCATCTGGATGCCACGGAAAGGCAGCGTATGCCCAGTCGATAAGAAGATCGCTTCCTTTGGGGCAGACCACTAGGCCGAGGTGGCGTTCGAGCCGCTGCTCATGCTTCGATGCAAGCATGAGATTCTGCAGACCCTTCAACCTCCCTTCAGCCCGGTCCGGCGGCACCGTCAAGAAGAGGTAGCCACAGCGGCTCGTTGTCATGCGAAGGGGAGTCTGGAAGCGGCCGTCCCTTGCAGCTGCCACGCACATGTCGAAGCGCTCGCGGAAGGCTTTCAACTCAACCCTATTGAGCAAGGCGAGCTCGGAAAGGATGTTGTAGTACTGAGTCTCGGACGCCGGCTGACCGGAAGTCCGAATCTGCGTCGTCAGGTGTTCGGCGAACCGGCTCGTGATGTGCGACAGATCCCACTCGGGCCGAGCCTCCTGGAGACGGTCGACCATTTCTGCAAACCGAGCGCTCGGCTGAGCATCAAAGTGTCCGGATAGGAACTGCCCAACGAGCGCCTTCTCGTCGGGCATCTGGGTTCTGTGTTGCGACACGACCTTCTCGCGAAATGCCATGTACTCCATGATCTCCGTCGGAGTGACAAGAACCCGGCAGAGCCTGTCATAGTCAACCGCTTGAATGACATGTATGAAGCCGGCCGTCCTACTCGTGTGATGGCGCGTCACCACCATCAGTGGGCTTTGGGGAGCGGCGTGATAGACAACGGCCTTCACCCGCTGTGTCAGTGTCGAGGGGCGCACCGCAAAAGTGTGCCCACGGTTATTCGTTAGCTCAATCGAGTCGTACTGGGCTAGGTAGCCGAGGGTCGCCCGCACTTGCTTGGTACCGAGGCCGAGCACTTTGGCCTTGAACCAACGGTCGCCATCGCCTTTGCCTGTCTTCTCTTTGATCTGCAAGACCATCAAAGTGTCGTTCAGAACGACCACTTGGTCCGCAAACTCGACTTCCCGCCCCGGCGACGGCCGAAACTGGTTGCGGGAGAAGGAGAACTCCCTCAGGAAGACATCTGAGTTGATCGCGCCTACGATGAGCTCTAGAGTGTTCATCTCACACGGAATGTTGTGGCCTGGCCCCGCTGATCTGATAGTCCCCCTCCCTCAACAGCCTTTCACACTGCGGTTCAGGGGTTGCGAGGCTGGCGGATTCGGCGACAGGTCCTCGGTAGGTGAACCGGCGTCCTGTGCGGTGTCGATTGTGGTGTCCATTCAGACCGGTTTCTTGCCGTATTGCGACCCAAGCCGGCCGGACAGATCGCGCGGATTGTCTAGGATTTCCGCCAATTTGCCGGACTTGAGGCCCTAACGTCAGCCGCCTGATAAGCGTGAGGTCGGTAGTTCAACTCTACCCAGGCCCATTCTGCTGAACCCGACGCCCTGCTTGAGGTTGGTCCCTCAGGCGGGGCGTTCTCGGCTCTAGCTTCTAGCGGCGGCGCCCGCCGGAGGCCGGCATGGTGCGGTCGGGGCCGCGCCACTGGACGGTCCAGCGGCCACTCCGGTCCGCCGCGAGGATCTCGAACCGCCACTCGTCGCCGCTCTGCCAGCCGAGGAGCAGCTCGTCGCGGCCGTCTCCGTTGAGGTCCAGGCCGCTGACGAACTGGAGTTGCTCTATTGCCCCGGACTTGAGGGCCGTCGCGCGGCCGAGCGCCTTCCCGACCAGCGTGTCACCTCCGGCCCCGACGACGAGCACGCTGATCGGCCTGGCTCC
>DATKKY010000297.1:0-5436 GCA_035542695.1 bacterium
GCCCGAAGTGGGGCAGCAGGTCGCCTCCGACGAAAACCGCCGCTGGCCGATTACTCCGGACAGCGGCGAAGAGCTTCTGGTATCTGTCCAGGTGCCCGTGGAGGTCTGAGACGAAGAAGCACTCGGTCATGATTGTCTGAGTTTATACCACAAGAGAACCCCCCGGGCAAGCCGCTTACCGAGAGCGGCTTCCCCAGGGGGAGACAGCCTGGTGGCCGTGCCAGCTACCTGACGAGGACGACGCTTTTCACGTCCTTGCCAAGTGGGCTTCTCAGCGCCACGAAATACAGGCCCGAAGCTGCCTTAGTGCCGGAGGAGGTGCAGCCGTCCCACGCAAGCTCATATGTGCCGGGAGCGCGCCTGCCGCCGGCCAGGGTCCGGATCAGTTGGCCGCGCACATCGAAGACCTCAACCGACACTTGCGAAGCCTGCTCCAACGTCAAAGCCAACCTCACCTCCGCCGCGAACGGCATCGGGCTGGGATTGGACAGCCGGACCAGGCCGCCCGCCACAGGCCCAACCGGGCCGCTAGGCACTGACGCCTGCCCCTGGTTCGCTCTGAAATAGAGATCGGCGTTGCCATCCCTGAAGTCGGTCCACACCACGTAGAGCCCGCCCAGGTGGTCTGCGGCCACGGTTGGCAGGACCGAAGCTCCCGAAGCCTGACTTAAGCGGGTTTCGCTGCCCCAGGTGCCACCGCTCTTGGTCTTCATGTAGATTTCGGACTCGCCGTTGCGGTTGTCCACCCAGGCGACATCGACATTACCGGTGGGATCGGTTGCGATTGATGGCGTGGACGCCTCAGTGCCCCCCGCCACGATCTGCTGGGTCGGCTGCCAGGAGGTGCCGTCATACCAGGCGTAGAAGATGTCGCCGTTCAAGTCTTCCCCATCCTGCCAAACCACGTGGATCTTGGAGTCGCTGGTCACAGCTATGGCCGGACTGCGTCCGAAGGAGACACCCGATGAAAGGCCGACGGACGCCGACCAGGCAGCCCCATTCCAGCTCTTGTACATGACCTTCTCGTGCTCGTTGGCCGTGTTGGAAGTCTGCCGCTCATAAACGAGGTGAAGGAGCCCGCCAGGTCCTATGGTAAGGGACGGGTGATAGGAATCTCGTGTGGGTGAACCGTCGACGTCAACCGGGGAGGACCAGCCGGCGCTCCCGCGGGTAGCGAACTCAACGGCAGCTACTCGGTACGACCCTCCGAGCCGGCGCTCCCAGGCAAGATAAACCAGACTGTCCCCGACGGCTATGGTCGGGCATCGGTCGACCTCGCTGTAAGTGGTCACGCGTTCGTCCGCCGACCAGCCACTCGCCTGGTCCCAACGCTTGTAGTAGATCTCCTGATTGCCGTCCCGCTGGTCCACCCAGGCCACATGCAGCGATCCGTCCGGTCCGCGGGCAATGCACGCAGCATCCGAGAAGGCGGGATCGTTGGTCAGCCGCACGGCGGCCTGCCAGGTGCCGCTCGCTCGCCGATCGTAGTAGATCTCGCTATTGCCGTCCCGGGTGTCGGCCCAGACCAGGTCGATAGTGCCGTCATCCTCCGCCACCATTGCCCGGCTCCCCGGGAAACAGGTCGCCGAGCTGCCGGCATCGTTGGTCAGCCGCTCCTCAGCGCCCCAACCGGACGCCACCTCACTGCCCGCGGTGATCAAGTCATAGGCCTGGCCGCCAATGGTATCGCTGTACGATGGGTAGGAGTACGACGAGGACTGGACGAGTGCCTGGGCTTGGAAGGCTAGCCCCCAGTCGCCCACGGGGCCGAGTACGACCACGCTCCAGGTTACGGTAGCCGAGTCATCGGAGACCATGTTGGGCAACGCCACCGTCGGCGTGCCACTTGCCAGGGCCAGGCCTGCCGGCAGGCTGATGGTGGCCTGGCAGTTGGTCACCGGATAAAGACCCTTGAAACGAGCGGGTCCCGGATAGTGAACCTTGAGCCCTACGGAAACTGTCTCACCGACAGCTGCCGTCGCTGGCACGCTCGGCGACAGTATCCACGGGCTAGCCACCATGCACCAGAAGCCGGAGTAAGCCCAAAGGTCGGTGATGAAGAAATCCTGATTGACCAAGAGGTCCGGGCCGCACAAGGCCCCGGCGTACCACGGATCATGCACAATGAAGACATTGAGATTGTCGTCATAGCCTTTGACCACGCGGTAGTGTCCGGCACTGTGGCTGGCGTCGAACCAGGTCAGCACGAATACGGGGTACTGGGCGTACACGGCGTTCTTGAGCTTGGAAGCCTGTCCGGTCATGAAGCTGGCATCGATGCAGGCGTAACCCAGCTTGCGTTCCTTGTAGCCCTTGAGCGTGGAGTCCTGAATGCAGTAGCTCATGCCGCTAAAGTGCGCGGCCCGCCGCATGTCGGTAGCCATCGTCCCCGAGTTGACGACATCATTGGCCACATCGGCGATGTTCTGCTGGCCAATCTCCTGACCGTAATAATCCATGATCATCTGCAGCGATGCCGGGCCGCAGAACCAGTCAGTTATCTGGAAGTGATAAGGTATCCCGGGGATGTTGTAGCAGGCCGGGAGAGCCGCCGGAGCGGGCTCGAGCCCAAGGTCACCAAGGTTGCCGGGGCTCGGCGAGCCCCCCGACGGCTGCGGCCGTCCGGACTGATCCTCGAGTGGGAGGGTCCCGTCCGGAGTCAGGGCCTTGGTGGCCGACTGGTCGAGTGAGTTCAGGACCGGAGCTGCGCCAAGAACAGCATCGATCAGCCACGACTCTCCGGCCGTTGGCTCGTAGCGCCAATAGAGATGCTTGTCACAGCCGGCGATGAGGATCGGCTGTTCCGGCATTGCGCCGGGGGCCGCGGCGCCCCTCGCCGCATTCAAACGCTGCCCGGCCTCGTCCGCCGACACCGGAGGGAACTTGTCAAAGGGGCAGTGGAAGTTGTACCACAGCCACCGGCTGCCCTCAGGCGCAACCCCGATGAGGCCCAAGAACTTGCCCTCGGCAGAGCGAATGGGGGCAACACCATAAACCGCGGTCAGGGTCTGAGGGTCGTGGACTTCGATCACTGCGTCGATTACGGCTCCCCGCAGCGCTGCCTTCGGGATTATCTCATCGCTACCCAGCGTGAGTGCGCGATCCAGCGCTTGCTGGGCTGTAGCAAGCTCGGCAAGTTGCGCAGGTGTGGCTGGCCCGCCGGGCGTGCCGGCTGAGGTCATTGAACCCGCAAGGACTATCCCTGCGACTACCAGAATAGTAAACATCGCTTGCTTGATCCGCTTCATACTTGGCTCTCCTTCCGAGGTTGGTCGATACCACTTCAACTTTATCACAAAATTCACGCTAAGGCATTCCTTTCCCGCCTCGTTTCACACTCTAAGCACGCCCCGGCCATCTGCCAAGGGCAAGACTCATGGGCCTTGGTAGCTCGCCTGGACCTGGATGGAAGGATGCTTCAGGGATCGGTACCGAAGCGTCAAGGTTCCACGCTACTGCGCTCCGAACCTGCCGGTATTCCGGTTATCATGGTGGAACTTGGGCCAGGGGCTTGCAGCCAGCCCCTGGCTTGAAGTCACGACGGCGCAGAAGACTCCGGTGTAGTAAGTTCCCAGATCGATCCCGCCCAGGTAGAGTGTTCCATCGTCGGCTACCGCGGGCCCCGACCAGTTGACCGGCACTAGGTGGTGCTTCCAGCTCAGTGTCCCGCCCGGCTCGACCGCATAGAACCACTCGTTCTCCGATCCGAAGTAGATCATGCCGTCGCTCCCAACCGTGGGGGTAGCATAGACGTCATCGGGAGTCTGGTGCACCGTCGCAATCACCATCTCCCAGAGCTTCACTTCGCCTGGGGTGAGGGCGAAGACTCTCGCCTGGCTGTCGGCACCACCTGCCTTGGTCGCGATGTAGATCGTCCCGTCCTCGGCTATGACGGGAGACGCGCGGATCACCCTCGCTCCCTCGACATCGTACTTCCATTTGCGGCTACCATCGGGGTTGATGGCATAGATCTGTGACGAGCTGGAGCGTTCGGTCGGAATGTAGATCACTCCGGCAGCGTCAATTGCCGGTGTCGCAAAGGACATTTCGTCATCGTGATCGAACCCAAAGGCCCACTTTCTCGTACCATTGGGGTTGACGGCGTACAATGTGTCCTCGCCAATTACCACATATACGGTATTGTCCTCCCCAATCACCGGAGAGGCCATGCATTCGTGGCCAGGCGGCCATCGGCTGAAGTGCCATCTCCGCTCGCCGGTGTCGGGGTCGAGAGCGTAGAGCCCGTCGGCCCCGACATAGATAGTCCCATCGGCCCCGATCGCTGGGGTCCGCTGCCCCATGTCCCGCTTGGCAAAGGGATATTCGAAATCGCTGTAGGTCCAGGCCACCGAGCCTCCGGGCCTGAACGCATATACCTTGTAGTCCTGGTCCATCACATAGATCCAGCCGTTTTCGCCGATCGCCGGCGAGAAGAAAGTCTTGCCCAGATAGTACTCCCATTTGGAAGTGCCGTCGGAGTTGAGGGCGTAAAGGGTACCGGGGAGATAGCCCGTGCCAAGCAAGAACATGCCTGACGCGAAGTAGATGGTGCCGTCGGCCCCGATTGCCGGCGAGCAATAGTAGCCCGGCGTCTCAACGTGGCGCCTCCACAGTACTCGCACATCGCAGGTTGCCGTGAGGGTGTGGTCCATGTCTATGAGGAAGCTGTCAGTTGCGGCGACTTGTGTGGTGTCGAGTCTCACTACCAGGTTGCTAAAATTATCGAGGGCGTGATAACCGTAGTTGGACATGATGCCGGCAGGAAGGCTGTAGATGCCGGTCTGCGGCCAGCCCTCAACGCCGGTGCCGACCGACACGGTCAGCTTGTAGTTGACGTAGAGTGGCCCCTTGTGCTTCTCGCCCCCGCACCCCGCGAAGAGGCACACGAGCACCGCGAGCCCGATGGCGAGCCAAACTAGCCCAAAGATTCTGCGTTCCATGGCGCAATTGGGATGGCCTCAGCCTAAGCTATCTCGCGAGTGGTGTCAATTGCTGATCAGTGGGGGTGCCGGTGCCTCAAGATGTGCGGGCGCTCGAGGCCGTGAGCGAGCATCAGGGGCTCGTCATTGAGGACATCGGTGGTCGGTCCCTGGGCGACGATGGTGCCTAGATCCAGCACGATCACCCGCGAGCACAGCTCGACCACGAGCTCAAGGTCATGGGTCGCGATGATCTGGGCAACCGGGAGCTGAGCGAGCAGGGCCCTGAGCTCCCGCCGGCCCCGGGGGTCAAGGTCGCTCGTAGGTTCGTCAAGGGCGAGCACCCGGGCGTCGCAGGCGAGCAGGCCCGCCAGACAAACCCGGCGCTTCTCGCCCTGGCTCAGGTGATGAGGATGCCGATCCTCGAAGCCGTGCATGCCCACCTGATCAAGGGCCTTGGCTACTCTCTGGGAGGTCCCCGCCTCACCAAGCCCCAGCTGCTGCGGCCCAAACGCGA
>DATKKY010000298.1:0-2409 GCA_035542695.1 bacterium
AGTTCCTTCTCGAGCGCGTTTTTGAGATAGAAATCCACGCACACGTAGTCGGCATCACTGCTCAGGCCGATGATGGAGAGGATAGGCTGAGATGGTGAGGCGGCGGCAGCCGGGCTCGCCGCAAACAGACTGAGGCCCACAACCGTGAGGCCCGCCGCAAGTCCTGCCGCAAGTCCCGCGGCCCGCCGAATCGCGAGCGCGACCTTCCGTGCCAATGCAAGCTCCAACTTCATACAGGGGCTCCTGCCTGCATCCTAGTCCATATCTTGCCTAGAATGGCCTCGTCGCTCTCACCGTGACCACCAGGTCCCGGTCGGTATCGTCGAGCCGCTTGGCAACACCGAGCGTCAGGGCGTTGCTGCCGGCGCTCTCGATTCTGAAGCCGACGCCGGCGTCAAACTTGATCTTCATGCTGTCGAAAACATCCTGCGTGGATTCGCCCTGTCCGCGCGCATCGCCGCCATCCACAAAGAAGAGCACCCCCTTGCCGCCGCTCAGGAAGTACACGTACTCAGCGTTCATGAGCAGCATGTGGGTGCCCTGGAATTCCTTGAAGCCGTAACCCGGTAGCGTCCCTATGCCGCCGACGTAGAACAGTTTCGGGAAGAAGTACTCCGGCCCCGGCACGCACCCGCAATGGGAATTCGCCGGGATGATCAAGCCGCCGGCAGCAAGCCTGAGCGCTACTTTCTGTTTGTCCGTGACACGGTTGTAGGTTCTCAGGTCCGCCGTGTAGCGCGTGAAGTCGAGATCGCCGCCAAAGTCTCTGCCGGCCCACTCACTGCCGAGTCTGGCCCAGATCCCGGAGGAAGGCGTGCCCTTGGAATCGCGCGAGTCGAATTCGTAGTTGAGTCCCATCGACTTGAGCTCTATCAGGTCACAGGTAGTGATCCCGCTCACCGGGTTGTAGCAGATCTGGTTGCCGTTGTGTGGGTTCGGCGGGAAATCGGCATTATGCCGGAAGATGGCGGCATGAGCCTTGGTCTCGAGCGGTCGGTACTCGTCGCTCGCGTAATAGACCTTGAGCATGTGGTGGGGCAAAGGCCTCAGGGTCGCAAAGCCCGTCACGCCGCGCCTATCAAAGTAGTCACGGTAGTCGCGCTTCAGGAAGCTAGCCACAAACACATTCTCGCCGTCCGAGATGATTTCCTTATCATAGGTATCGGTTTTGTCGTAGAAGGAGCCGCCGATTGAGAGCATGAATTTCGGGATCAGCGGCTGCTCCAGCTCGAAGCTATAGAGCCAGCGGTCGCGCCTCCAAGAGTGCCCGCCCTCGAGGTAGAAGCGCGGCATCGGGAAGACGTTGGTCTTGTTGCTCAGGATGAATGCCACATAGACGCCGTCCACCCGGTTGTAATCAAAGGCGGGGCTGAAGTTGGTGCCAGCCCTCTCCGGCGCGCTGACGCCGCCCTTAAGCTGGAACATGGCCTTGGGAGCCTTCACGGTGAACGGGGTGGCGAAGCCGCCCTTGCCGTCATCAACCTTTTCGGCGACGTCGGGATCGGGACCCCACTCGCCGTCAATATAGAACTTGTAAGTGACGTAGCCGGGAGCGATCGGCACAAGCACCGACCAGGTTCCCTGCTCGTCCTTGGTCATCTTGATGCCTTCGGGATTCCAGTCGTTGAAGCTGCCCGTGACCCGCACATCCTTGGCATCGGGCCTGGCCAGCGAGAACCTGATGGGCACCGTGTTCCACCCTGCCTTGGATGCCACTACCAGCTGAGTGGCATATCCGCCCATGCCATCGGAGACCTGTTTCTCCGGAACATCGGGATCAGCAATCGCCTTGCCATCCACTATGAACTTGTAGAGGTGGGTTCCCGGCGGGAAGGCGTAAGTGGTCCGCCACGTGCCATCGTCGCCGCGGGTCATCTCGATGCCCTTGGGGTCCCAATTGATGAAGGATCCCGTCAGCCTGACATCTTTGGCTTGGGGCGCGAAGAGACTGATCTTGTATGCCACCGCCTGGCCCGTCATGGCGAGCTTGGCCTGCTGCTCCGCCTCTTTTTGCTTCTCGGGGTTGACGGGCGGGGTCACCTCGGCCTTGCCGCCCTTCTCCTTGATGATCACGTGCTTGCCGCTCAAGTCGGTGGTCATCACCTCGCCATCGACCTGGGCGCCATCGGCCATCTTGATGTCGCCGAACACCGCAACCACGTCGCCGGAGACCTTGGCGGTGGGGCCGAGCTCAATGTCGCCGGAGGTGGTGACCACATCTCCCTTGACCTCGCCATCCACGCTGATGTCGGCACTGACGGCGACGACATCACCAGGGACGACCTCGCCTTGGGCTATGTGGACATCCTCACCGATCCTGACGATGTCACCCTCATCGCCCGTGACCTGGATACCGTGCTCGAGCTCTTGAGGCGCTTCGGGGGGCACAACCGGCCGCACATTGGGAGA
>DATKKY010000299.1:0-9773 GCA_035542695.1 bacterium
CCTACTTGTGCTGCTTCTCCAGCTTCGCATAGAGCAGCCGCAATTCCTCGGTCTGGCGCTTCAAGGAATTGAACCCCGCGGTTAGAATCGCAGGATCGTGGATGTCGATGCCCGTGGTCTCCCTGAGCATCTCAGGTGCCGGCCTGTCGAACTGAGAGCCCAGCAGCTTGACGTACTTCGCGACGAAGCCCCGCTCGTGCAGGATCTTGTCGAACATCACCATCGCTATCGCCTGCGCATACACGTAGTTAACGTTGTACATGGGGACGTCATAGTAATGGTGAACGGTCTGCCACATGCACTTGTACTCAGGGTAGCTCTCGTAGTAGATGCTGTAGGGCACAACCATCTTCCACGTGAGACTATCGAGATCGTCAGCGGTCTGGAGTGCGCCCTTCTCCACACCCTCATAGCACTTGAGCTCCAGGTTGGCGTACATGTTGTTCGTCAATAGCCCAAGCGCGTTCTCCAGAAACTGCTCCAGATAGTAGGCCTTCTTCTCAAGATCCTTTTCCTTCGAGTAAAGCTCGTAGCCTACAAGCATCTCGTTGGTTATTGCTATCGACTCGGTAACATAGCGCGGCCCGTCCAAGTAGGTCGGCCTGGCGCCGGCCCTGGACTGCAACGCGTGGTGAATCGAATGTCCGCTTTCGTGGGCTAGCCCCTCGACCTCGTAGAGGTAGCCGTTGAAGGTCTGGGCAAAGAACTGGTAGGGGGCCCCGGGGTAACCTGTGGAGAACATCCCCGGGCTGCGCTTGGGTCCGGAGACGATGTCTAGCCTGCCGTTGGCAGGATCTAGCAGCTGATTGAGGCTCTGCTGGTACTCCGGGCCAAAGCGCTGAGTCACGCGCTTTATGATTGTGCTGGCCTCGCTTATATCGAAACGCGGTTTGACGAAGCCCTTGGCCTGCACCTGCCTGTCCCACACGTAAACTGTGTCGTAACCTGTCTGGGCCTTGATACGCGCCTGCCGGATTCTCTCGTAGTCTTTCCGGAGGGACGCGTGGTTTGCAATCTCGTTGAAGAACTTGGAGACATCGTCGTAGGAGAGGTAGAGATCAAAGAACCTGGAATCCGGGTAGTTCTTGAAACCCCTCATCGCGGCCAGCTTGTTGCGCGTGTCGATACCCTTGGTCAAAGCAAACGCATAGAGGTCCCGGCCAGTCGCCAACGAGTGGAAGTAGCCCTCCCAAGCCTGTTTGCGAGTGGGCCGGTCGCCCTGATTTATGAGCACAGAGAAGTAGAGGTTGGCGTCCAGGGAGTCGCCGCCGAGCGGGATCTTGGGGAAATTGGTCCGGTCAAGCGTGATCTGGTAGAGCCTTTCCTGCCAGGAGCCCAGGTAGGGAGAAAGCTCGGCCAGAAGTTCTTCCTTGTCCAGAGGAAGGGTATAAGGTCTGTACCTCCGGGCTTCCTCTATAGCGAAGGCGTAGGTCTTGAGATCCGGCTTCTCCCTAAAGAATCTCTCGAGGGTGGCGTCGTCAATTGCCTGGGTTTCGGTCCTGACGAACTGAGTGCGGCTGTCAAGATCACCCGAGATCTTCTCGATCTTGTCGCGATACGAAACGTCGTCGGTATTGACGGAGTATCTCAGGCTAGCATAGACCCACAGCTTGTACCAAACCGGTATCGCCTGCTCGTTCAAGTCGTAGGCCTGATAGAGATTGTCGGCGGACTTGGCCACTTGGCCTTTCAGGGCTTCCAGCTTGGTGATGTCGCCGGTCAGCACTGCCAGATCGGCCTCGAAGGCCGCGTCGTCGGCATAGAAGTTTCGCTTGAGGTCGAACTTGTAGAGAGATTTCTGCGCCTCTGGGACTGCCTGGAAGTCGGCAGCGGCAGCCTGGCCGGTCACTATCAGGATTCCCACTAGCACTACCAAGGCAAAGACCGTCTTCATGATGCTCTCCTTTTCCGAGAATGCAATGCTGGAGTTTACCCAATTTGCGGCTGAGCAGCAACCCTAATTGTTGTCGGCCTTAGGGATGCCGGCCCGCGGTTCGGTTGAGCGTCCAATAGGAGGGGCTAAGCAATGTTCGCTTGACACCGCCGCCGGGGCGGGCAATGATCTTGGCGACCTCAGTTGGCGATCACGGTCGGGTGCTATGGCAAAGGAGGTAGCTGATGGCGCGCAGGACTCTGGTTGTGGTTGTGGTTGTGGTGGCCCTGGCGTGGGGTCTCGCCGGGCGAGCCGCAGCCGGACCCCTCGGGGTCGGCATAATGGTGGGCGAGCCGACGGGCCTCTCCGCTAAACTCTGGACCAGCAACACTACTGCGATGGATCTCGGCGCAGCCTGGTCATTTGCCGATGAAGTGGCTTTCCATATCCACGGGGACTACCTGTTCCACAAACCTGGGCCGCCTGAGATCGAGGTCGGCAGGATTCTGTTTTACGTTGGAGTTGGCGGCAGGATAAAGCTCGAGGAGGACAGCAACCGCGTTGGAGTCCGCATGCCGCTTGGCGTGACCTATCTCTTTCCCCAATCTCATCTCGATTTCTTCCTGGAGATAGTCCCCGTACTAGATCTGGCGCCGGCCACCGAGCTCAGGGGCAACGGCGGTTTCGGGATCAGGTACTACTTGGGAGGCAGGCCACACGCGCGGAAAGTCTGATTTCGGGTCTATACCTTGGAAGATTTCATCTGCGGATACGTTGCAGTAGCGGGCCGGCCGAACGTAGGCAAGTCAACCCTCGTCAACAAGCTGGTCTCCTATCCACTTTCGATTGTGTCGCGCAAGCCTCAGACCACGCGGCACAAGCTGCTCGGTATTCTGACGGGCGAAGGTTATCAGGCGATCTTCCTGGATTGCCCCGGTTTGATGGTTCCAAAGTACGCCCTCCAGAACTTGATGGTCAAGACCGCCTGGGGGGCAATTGAGGAAGCGGATCTCCTGCTTTTGGTCGCAGAGCCGCGCCCTGACGACCTAAGTGACGAGACCGGCATACTGGCGCATCTGAAACAGCTGAAGAAGCAGACCATTCTGGCCATCAACAAGATCGACCTGATCGGCAAGCCCGATATCTTGCCCTTGATCGAGTTCTATCGGGACCTCTATCCGTTCGCGGAGATTGTCCCGGTGTCGGCCCTCAAGGATGACGGCCTTGATGTTCTCAAAGGCCTCATCGTTTCCCACCTGCCGCACCAGCCGCCCTTCTACCCTCCGGGGGAGGTAACGGACCGGCCCCAGAGGTTCTTCGTTGCAGAGCTTATCCGTCAGAAGGTGTTTGAGCGGTACGGCGAGGAAGTTCCCTACTCGGTGGCTGTCGTGGTCGAGGAGTACAAGGAGCGAGAGGGCGGCAAGGATTATGTCAAAGCGATCATAGTCTGTGAAAAGCCGAGCCAGAAAGCGATTCTGATAGGCAGGAAGGGCGAAGCGATCAAGCGGTTGGGCCAGACCGCACGGGCGTCGATCGAGGGATTCATCAGCAAGGAGATCTTCCTTGAGCTCAGAGTCGAGGTTCGGGAGAACTGGCGGCGCGAGGAGCGTATCGTTAAGCAGCTAGGTCAAACCTGATCCCTACCTGACTACTAAGAGTTTCTTCGCCAGCGAGCGGTTGTCGGCGGTCCTCAGAACACAGAAGTAGCACCCATCGGCAACCTGAGCTCCCGAGCTCGTCAGCCCGTCCCAGAGCGCCCCGTTCTCACCGTCGGTGGCCTTGAGGTCTGCCAGGGTCTGAATCACACGCCCCTCAACGTCGTAGATGGCAAGGTTGACACCGACGCCGCCGCTCGCAACGAACCGCACAGAAACCGGGAACTCACTCACGCATGTCCGATCGGGGGCGAGTTCAAGAGCACCGGGATGCGACACATCGACGTGCTCGTGACCGCCCGGGCCCGGAGGGGGCGGTGATGGCATGGATGCCAGCGCCTGGTCTATGCTCATAATCTTGACGCGCTTGCTCACGGCATAGTCGATGATGGCCGAAAGCATCTGAGTGGCAACGCAGTTGTGCAGCCCGGCGCAGTCGTCATAAACCAGGTGGTTATTGAGAATGTACCAGCCGCCGCAATCGATGGCCTGGTCTATTCCGTCCTTGTAGTAGTCCAGAGGTTCCCAGCTTGCCGTCACGTCCCACTTCAGGAGGTAAGGGTCAATCTGGCCGAATGGCGGATTGGATCCCCACCAGCCTCGGCAAGACTGGTAGTACTGCTTGACAGCATTGATCACAGTCCAGTTGCACACGCCATAGGGCACCGCGAAGTGCTTTGCCGAGAATCCCCTGGCCTGGAGCTGGGCCTTGGATTCCCGGAGCTCAAAGTCGAGCGTCAGGCTGTCCACTTTGGTCAGATCCCTGTGGGTCAGCGAGTGGCTGCCAATGTCCCAACCGCCTGCCTGGAGCTGCGTAACCTGCTGCCAACTGAGGTACCCGAGCCCGCCTATCCATGTGGGCACGATGTAAGCGGTCGCGACCAGACCCTTGGAGGCAAGCAGGGGATAGGCCGTGTCGTAGATTGAAACCTGCCCATCGTCGAAGGTAAGGCTCATCGCTGCCGAGTATGCTTCGACTGTCACCGAGCGTGTCAAGGTCCCGTTGGCTCGCGTGACAATCTGGGCTGTGACGTTCTGGGCCACGGGATCGAAGAAGACATGCTCTGACTCCAAGCCCTCGGCATCGGCCATCCCATCGCCATCGAAGTCCCAGTAGGCATCAACCAGGGAGTCAGTGCCAGAGGTCACTTGGAGGGCGAATTGGCTTTCGAAGGGGACAATGCCCCAGGCGGGGACTCTGGTGATCCTGACATCGAAGGTGGAGTCCGGGCTATATGCCGAGCACCCAGATGGCTCCGCGGGGTTGGCTGGCGGGTTATTGGCGCGCGCAGCGCCGGTTGCGAGGCAGATTATCATCGCCAGCAATTCGAGGGTTCGTCTCATTGCACTCGCTCCGTTCGGGCGCATCCAACCGCGTTCTCAAACGGTGCTCACCCGGCCTAAGCATATTGTTCCCCGCGCTCCTATCCATTATAGCACATTCTTGGGCATCTTGGAAGCTGTCCCTGAGTGGGCAGGCGCTCGCTGAAGAACGTCCCGGACGGGCTTCAGCCGGTCTGCGGCCAGTTTGCGATCTCAGTTGCGACGAGCGCGATCAGCTTGACCAGGTGGTCGTAGTCCCTGAGGCTCATTACTTCGGTGGGCGAATGGACATACCTCACCGGAACTGCCAGGGCCATCATCGCAGCTCCGAAAGTCTGCAGCGCCGCGCCATCCGTGGTGCCGCCGGTCACTGCAACCTGAAGCGGAATATCGTTCACCCGGGCCGTCTGGGTGATGTGCTTCATCATGATTCTCGATGCGAAGGCAACCCGGTCATACACCCGCAGGGCAGGACCCTCGCCGGGCTTGACCGCCGAGAGATGGAACTCGACCTGTGGGGAATCCCCGGTGGTGCAGGAATCGATTGCAATGGCATAGTCCGGGTGCAGAGTGTTGCCAAGGGCGTAGGCTCCCCGGAGCCCAAGCTCCTCCTGGACCGACCAGGCGAAAGTGACCTTAATGCCGAGGGCGGCGGGGTCAATCAACTCGAGAGCCTCGATCAAGGCAGCGCAGCCGAGCCGGTCGTCCAATCCCCGAGTGGCGACCAGATCGTTGGCAAGCACGCAGAAGTGCTTCCTGAGAATTATGGGCGTCAGCTTAGAAATCCCCAGGGCCTCCGTCTCGGCTCTGGATCTGGTTCCGACGTCGACCAGTATGTCCTCGGCCTTCACTACCTGAGAGGTCTCGCGTTCCCGGTCCTTCATGAGATGCGGAGGCTTAAGGCCGATAACGCCGGGAACAGGTTCAGGCTTGCCTTCCACATAGATGTCAACCACCCGGCCTACCAGCACCCGTTCGTCCAGTCCGCCCACTATCCTGACCCGAATATAGCCATTGTCCTCAATGTGCCGGACCACCAAGCCAATTTCGTCCATGTGAGCGACAAAGATGGCGTGCTTGGGGCCTTTGCCTAGCGTGAGGGTGAGATTGCCGAGCGCGTCCACCTTGGTCTCGCCGTGCTTTGAAACCTTGGATCGTATCTTCTCACGGACGGGGTCCTCCCAGCCCGAGACACCGGGGGTGAAGACCAGGTCCTTGATAAGCTCGAGATGTTTGCGAAATCTCTCGTCCAGCATGGAGGGCCTCCGTTCAAGTTGTCAAATAGGCAGTGTAACCCCCTGCCGGCTCGCTGTCAATTGTGACTCTTGCCGGCGGCGCCTTAAACCAACCGGTTGACAGAGGACACGCCTTCGGGTTCTAATGCTCGGTGGGACCATGCCGCTTCGAAAGGAGGACGCGTTATGAGGTTCACAGTTCTGATCCTGCTGGTACTGTTGGCAGGTGGCTGCAACCTCTTCAGCCCGTTTTACGACGAAGGTAAGAGCAATGACCGCGACGACATCATCGGCGACGTCCAAGCGGCCCTGGAAAGGGGCGAACCGGACAAGGCGTATGAATACGCGTCCCGCGGGATTGAGAAGTACCCAGGTTGCGCCTCGCTCTACTATCTTGGCGCCGTCGCCAAGGTCCAGAGTTCGGACGTCGGCTTCACCGATTTCGCATCGATGCTGAGGAGTGAGAACAAAGGCCAAGGTGGCTACGCGGCGGCATTGTCAGCTTTCCAGCGTGGCTTGGCTCAAGGCGACACCACATGGTTTCTCGACCTTTCACCGGATGATCTGGCCAGAATGGCCGGTGCCTTTAGCGTCAGCTACGATTATCTGGACAGCGTGCTTACAATCATCGCGCGGCCCGGCGGTGCTACCAAGGAAGAGATAGAGCAATTCCAGGGGGACAGCCAGCTGGGGCTGGGCATTTCCGGCTTGATGAAGACCATGCTGACTGTCCTGGATCAGGATCACAACCTTGATAACGGTTTCGTCCTGAGCCCCACGATCAGGGCCTTCAGGACGGCTACCGGTGGTTGGAGTTTCACCGCGACCCTAGACCCGGCCGTAATATGCGGCGCATGGGATTGGCTCGAGACGGGCCAGGAGGCGCTTTACGATCACTACCGGACTGTGGTGGGAGGTACCCTCCCTGAGGACATCCCGACGAACTATCTTTATGTCCACGTAGAAGACTGGACCGATCCTCAGATAGATACCGGGACTCTGTCAGGTGAGTTCTTTGAGAGCGTTCACGATGGGATGGTGGATTTTCACGGTAAGTACTCTTGCAGCGGCGAGGTGAGTCGCCATGAATAAGCTGATCACTATCCTTGTCCTGACTGTGGCTCTTGGCTCGAGCGCTCTTGCCAGGGAGAGCACTGAGATAATCGGCGCACGCTACCTGGGGATGGGAGATTGCTTCATCGCTTGCTCTCGCGACAGGTCGATCCTCTTTGCTAACCCCGCGGCTCTCGACAGACCCGATGGTCGGATGTTCACCGCCATGGGCTTGGTCTCCTCGGTCAACTCCAAGACAACCGATGTGGTCAGGTTCGCCCTCGATCATCGCAAGGACTTCGAGAACGTTAGCGATATGTCCGAAGCCGACCAGAACGCTTTCTTCGACGACATTGTCAACAACATCAACTTCAAGCGCATGAACTTGATGCTGTCGATAGAGCCATTTGGCATGATCCAGAGACCGGTGGGTGGGACGGTCTTTTCGGATTCTCGAGCCACCGGCATGGCGTTTCGAGGCGCGAGCGGGACGCCGCTTGTCGATGCCGACTTGAGACAGGACTTCGGGGGCATTGTCGGCTTCGGATGGGGTTGGACCGGACTCCGGTCGTTCCTTCCCAACAGGCTGTCAGTTGGCGCCAGCCTGAAGTACATCCACCGCAGCATTTTCTCAACCCGCGAGACGGTGACCGAGTTGAGCGACGGCGAGGGCGCCAAGATGCTGAACGGTACCACAGTCGGTCTCGACCTTGGGCTGCTCTATGATATCAATAGCCGTCTCTGCGTGGGGGCTGCGATCTATGACGCCATAGCTGGGGACATCAAGTGGAAAGGAGATTCCACAACCTACTCCCGGGTGGAGCCTGGGGACATCGAGAAGATTGAGCCCGCGTTGAGGCTGGGCGTGACCTGCAGGTTGCCCTGGAACGTCCCTCATTTGTCCTCCGAACTGGTTGCTTTTGACCTGAACGAGCCCTTCGACGGCGACGTCAGCTTCTTCAAGAAGATCCATGCCGGCATAGAGGCGTCGGTGTTGGCGAGCTGGTTCAAGGTGAGAATGGGCATCTCCCAGGGTTATCCGACGGTCGGCCTCAGCGTGTTTGGGCTGACCTACGCGTACTACACAGAAGAGGAGGGCCGCCACGCGGGTCAGCTTCCCGATCGTAGGCATGTGATCAGCTTCGGCCTGTGAGGCAGGTAGAAACAGGGGGCTTGGGTATGGACATATCATCCGTGCGCGTCGCAGTTCCTGAAGGCGCCAACGTGATCGCCGGGCAGAGCCATTTCATCAAGACGGTCGAAGACCTGTATGAGGTCTTCAAGAACTCGGTGCCATCGATCAAATTCGGGATAGCCTTCTGTGAGGCATCGGACCATTGCCTCATAAGGTGGGACGGCAACGACGATGCTCTCGCCAAGGCTGCGGTGGAGGCCGCCAAGGCAGTCGGGGCCGGGCACTTCTTCATTGCCTTTGTAAAGGACGCCTATCCCATAAACCTGCTGCCGGCGATCAAGGCTTGCCCGGAGATTTGCAGCATCTTCTGCGCCACCGCCAATCCGCTCGAGATATTGGTGGTTGAGTCGGCCCAGGGCAGGGGAGTGGTGGGGGTGATTGACGGTGCCAAGCCCAAGGGGGTTGAGGACGAGACCGGCAAGAAGTGGCGGAAAGATCTCTTGAGGAAGATCGGTTACAAGCTCTGATCCGGAAAGAACTGCGCCCGGTGGTTTGCCCACCGGGCGCTCTTATTGGTCCAAGCCTCTTACTCGAGAACCAGGATGTTCTTCTTGGCGCAAATCCGCTTGAGCTCTTCCGGCCACACGGTGACGCTGACCTCACCGAGATGGGCCTTCCTCAGAAGCAGCATCGCAGTGCGCGACTGGCCGATGCCTCCGCCGATCGAGAGCGGAATCTGGTCGTTCAGAATCGCCTGGTGATAGGGCAGTTTGAGAAAATCCATCTGGCCTGTGATCTCCAGCTGCTGCCTTAAGGTCTCCTTGGTCACCCGAATCCCCATGGAAGAGAGCTCGTGGCGGCGCTTGGTGACGGGATTCCACACCAGGATATCTCCATTGAGACCATGCATCATCTGGCCGTTGACTGAGACCGTCTCAGTTACCCAGTCATCATAATCGGCGGCTCTCATCTCGTGCGGGTAGCCGTCCTTCAAGACCCACCCAATACCAATGATGAAGACGGCCGGGAACTTTTCGGAGATCAGCCGGGTCTCGCGCTGCTTCCGCGGGAGGTCCGGGTACATACCAAGGATCTCCTCGGCGTGAATGAACTTGATCTCATCCGGCAGGTTGGGGAAGCGCGGGTCTCTGAGCTTGGGGAACATCTCTTGGACCATCTTCTCGGCTCCGGTCATGACCTTCCAGATCCGGCGAACGGTGTCCTTGAGGTAGTCGAGATTCCGTTCCTTGGCAGTCATGACCTTTTCCCAGTCCCACTGGTCAACGTAGGAGCTGTGGTCGTGATCCAGGAAGTAATCCTTGCGCACCGCCCGCATGTCGGTGTTGATGCCTTCGCCGACGTTGCACTGGAATTCCCGGAGGGCCATTCTTTTCCACTTAGTGGCAGCCTGGACGATCTGGGCGTTCAACCGCTTCTCCAGCCCCAAGCCGCAAGGGAACTCGACTGGCGTGCGCGAACCGTCGCGATCGAGATAGTCG
>DATKKY010000300.1:0-3088 GCA_035542695.1 bacterium
CGTGCGGCCTTCTGGTCGTGGACGAAACCTCGATGGTGGACGTGCCGCTGATGCACTCCCTCGTGCGTGCCCTGCCGAACCATGCCAGCCTCATTCTGGTCGGCGACGTAGACCAGCTTCCGTCCGTCGGCCCCGGCACGGTTCTGAAGGACTTGATCGAGAGCGGCGTGGTGCCGGTCGTGCGCCTCACCGAGGTGTTCAGGCAGGTGGCGGGCAGCCGGATCATCACCAACGCGCACCGCATCCGCCGTGGCCAGATGCCGGACGTGCGCGGCGCGGACCCGAGTTCCGACTTCCACTTCGTCGAGCGGGACGAGCCGGAGAAGATCGCAGCGACGCTGGTCAAGCTGGTACAGGAGAGGATTCCAGAGCGATTCGCCTTGGACCCGATCCGCGACGTTCAAGTGCTATGCCCGATGAACCGGGGATCGCTTGGCGTGCGAGAACTGAACGAAGCCCTGCACGGGTGCGAATCTGCCGTTCTACAGCGATGGCGTGACGGAACTCGTTATTGCTGAGCCGGAGGAGGCGATGGCAGGCCGCCTGGGGCGCAAGCTGCGCGGTTACCGCATCCCCACGCGGGTCTTTCTTGCGACCGCCGAGCAACTCCCCCTCAAGCCCGACAGCTTTGACTACGTCGTTTCCACGCTGGTTCTCTGTACGGTCAGAGATCCGGCTGGGGCGTTGGCGGAAGTACGGCGCGTGCTGAAATCACACGGCCAGCTGCTCTTGATCGAGCACGTGCGCTCCGACGATCCCAAGCTCGCCTGCTGGCAGGATCGCCTGCGCCGACCCTGGTCATGGTTCGGACACGGATGCCAGTGCAATCGCGATACGGTCGAGAACATCCGCGCAGCGGGTTTTTCAACTTCTGAGCTACGACGCGACAACCAGCTGAAGGTGCTACCAATCGTGAGGCCGCTCGTGATCGGGGCAGCGAAGCGGGCTCGGCGCGGGCGAAGGGGCGGCAGCCTGGCCCAAAAGGCTCTGGCAGGGCTTGGGAACGCTGGGAAGGGGGCGAGCCTTGGCCGCCCGGTGCGAAGCCGCAGGACAGGCGAGGAATGCCCGTTGTCGCGGTTCCTTTTCGCTATTTCGTTGTCATCCCCAAAGAATCGCTTCCCCCTTGGCCTCGATCTGCCATCTGGGATTAAGCTCGTAGTATTCGGGTGCAGGGGGCAAGGCGAGCCGCCTGGGGTCGGCTGCCAGGTGCATGGGACACAACGCTGCTGTCAGACGGAGCCTGGGTTGCCATTGAGGAACACGGCCAGTTCCATGGCCTTCCGGTGCTCCGGGTCGGCACTTTGAAGGTCGTCAAAGATCGCCACGCCGGCCTTGCCCGCAAGCTTGGCAGCCAAGGCATCCGAGGCCTCGACGGCGGCTTTCTCCACCTGCTCGGCGAGCTCGGGGTCTTGCTTCCACCGGGCCTTGGTGCTGATGCGGCTAAACTCATACCCGAAGGCATGGCCTTCGCTGTGCGTCATCACAATGTCGATGTCATACGGGGTCTGCTCCTCGTCAGGCAGCCCCTTGATTTGACTCACATCGAACCGGGTCAGGCACACGTGCCGGATTTCCCACTCGATTGCAGGGTTGTTCTTCACGTCATACTTGCCGGAAACCGGATCGACGTTCAAGTAGCGGATGACTGGCGCGATGACCCGGTACGGATCGTTCATGGCCGCCGCCGTGAAAGGAAGTAGGGCAAACCTGACTGCCCTGCTCTGGTCAGGCACAAGGAAGTCAAGGCCCAGAGTCCCCCTCAGATGTTCGGTTTCGGTCAGTTCGGCCTTCCACTTGACTGCTTCCTCCAAATCCCATGCCGCCCTTAAGGCATCCGATAGCGGATCAACTTCAATGAACAGGCATGGCATTCCGTTACCAGTCGGCTCGAATTCGACCTCGACGAGAGCCAGCGTTTCGGCGTTAACAAGTACATGGGAGCCGCTTTCTGCGATCACATCCGCAAGAATGCTCTCCGCATCTCGAATGCGTGTTTGACTCGGCGGCGCACCTCTGTAGTTTTCCACCGCCGCTTTGACCATTTGTGCCGCTGCTGTTTTGATTTCTGCGGTGATGGGTTCATTCGCCGGAAGGCCCCGCCGATCCAGCTTGAGCGGGAAGAGGGGCACGCACAGCGTGCGCTGTCCGTTTTCCCATGCCACGTCGCCCACGACATGCTCTTGTTGCTCCCAAGCCCTCAGATGGAACTTAAATGCGGGAAACCGCTTTGCCAGCGTCTCAATCGCCGGGACAGCCGAACCGCCATGAGGCTGCCAGAAGGCGGTGTAGAACTTAAAGCGCGCCTTGTTTCCGGTAAGTTCGAAGATGTCTCCGGACCTTGCGCCGTCATATAGCCCGAGGCTCCCCCAGTTGTCGCAACGCCATGCGGACACCGCTTCGCCAACTATATCCTGCGGCTGCGGCATAATCCGCCCGAAATCAATCAGTACTTCGCCGATGAGCGGCACGGTGCTTTTGAATCCGATCGCATCCAAGACCTGTGGAACATTGTTGCCCTCGATTATCAAGTCATTGCGCATTAAGTTTGGCATTGTCTCTCTCCGGTTTGGCGATTTTGCCCTCATTCCAGGGACCGACGCCCACGACCGCCTTCCTTTCAATACTGCGCGCCCGGATTTGTTGTGCGTTTCCGCAGCGGCGTGCAGCACGCCGTTCGGCGGACCGCCTCGCACGGCAGTCCCTGGCCTGGCAGGATCTGTCCGCTTTGCACAGCTCGCCCCACCGTGCAGAAACCAGGCAATCCAGGCCCAGACCCTTCATCCGTTCAATTGCTTTGGCGCTCATGTTCCCTGTCTGTAACCGAAGGCTCCTCCACCAGGTCACCCTCGTAATACTGAAGTTGGGCGGACACGCGAGGGTAGCGGGTATACCGAGGTCACGGTCAGACCGAGCCGGTAGGGACTGCCTGCGAAAAGCTCCGGGGCCAAAAATCCACCCACAGTCTTACCCACAGTGGGTTGCGACTATCAGGTGTTTACAGGTATTTGGCAGTCCCCGCGTGATTTGTAAGTACCTGAAAAACCTAATCCCGCAGAGGCCGCGGGTTCGAGTCCCGTCGTCCCCGCCA
>DATKKY010000301.1:0-6920 GCA_035542695.1 bacterium
CGGAACGTCTTTCTCTTCGACCAGCGCATCCTCGTGAGTTCCGGCGCGAACGAAATTGATCATCGATGTCAGCGTCTTGCCGGTCGAGGCGGCAGCCTCCAATTCGGCCCTCAGGCCGGAGGTGTCGGTTTCGGCCGCGGCAGTCTGAATCTGCTTCTCGATATCCTCGCGACCGGCGGGCCCGGTGATCTGGGATATGTCATCCTTAAGCGCCTGATCTATGTTGGTGATCACTCGTCTGAAGTCATCGCCCTCTTTGACGATCTTGAACTCCAGGAGTGCCGTCTGGCCCACAAGCTCCTTGGCACGCGTGGGGTCGGTCAGCCCGGCCAGCTGAACCACGATCCTGTCCTGGCCCTCGCTGTGGATCACCGGTTCGGCGACCCCGAACTTGTCAACCCGGTTGCGGATAATGGCCTCGGCTCTGCCGACAACATCCTTGAGCTCTGCTCCCTCGAGCTTGGTTCTGTCCACGTCGAGCACCAGGTACATCCCACCCTGAAGATCCAGCCCGTACTTAACGGCCTTGTTCTTAAGAGCAGTGAGCTTGGCGGGATCCATGGCATCCCGCTGCGCCTGGGACATCCCCGTCACTTTGAGCGTGGGGTACGCGAAGTACAACGACACTAGCAGCACCGCGACGACGAGACCTACTCGCCATTTCAAGGATCTGTCCATAGCAAAACCTTTCCCCTCAAGCCATTCTCAACCGTTGGATAAGCACATGGGCCGCCGGCGCGGCCCGCCTTCAGGCTTGGGTATCAGAAGGTAGTTTAAAATAGACATGCCGCCGTGTCAACTGCTAAAATCCCGGGCCGGGAGCCGACCCCGCCCCCTGGTATTGACTGGCATTGACTCCGGGCGGGCGGCCCGGAGTCCGAATGGACGTCATGGCAGCTTCGACTGGATGGGCCCGTTCGCCCGGCTGGCGGGCCTTCTTGTTGTGGACGATCCTGATTGCCGCCGTCGGCACGGCGCTGTCTCTGCTTGCGGCCGCGTACACCCGGCCGCCGGGCCTACTCCTGGATGAGAATTATTACTACCCGCTTGCGGAGGGGCTGGCGAAGGGCATCTACCAGGATGGGTACATCATCCGGCCGCCGCTTTATCCCCTGTTCCTGGCAGCCGTTTTCAAGGTTTTCGGCACGGGCTTCAGGCCTGCCCTGGTCATATCCAGCCTCCTCCGGGGGCTCTTGATCGCCGGCATAGCCGGCTTGGGGAGCCGTTATGTATCCCGTCGGGCCGGGCTCATTGGCGCCCTCTTGGTCACGATTTATCCGATGCTCGTCTTTACTTATACCCGCTTTCTTACTGAGATCGTCTATATCCCCCTCTTCGTGCTTTCGTTCTGGACGATCGAGCGGGCAGCTCAGTCCCTGAGTGCGAGAGATTCACTCCTCGCTGGGCTTGTGGCCGGGATCTCCGCCCTTGCGAGGTCAACGTCGCTCTTCTTCACCATCGTCGTAGCTTGCTGGTTTGCGGCCAAGCAGTCGCCGGCGGGCCGCTTCTCCCGGCGCAACCTGATCGCTGCGGCCATCCTGGCGGGCGGGATGCTGGCAGCGATCTCCCCCTGGACCGCACGCAACGCCGTGGTGCACAAGGCCTTGATCCTCGTCGACAACTCATCGGCCTACAACTTGTGGCTGATCACTTCCGGCAAGCCGGTCAAGGACGCTACCCAGGAATGGGAGTCGTGGGGCAGCCAGGCGGAGCGTCAGCACGAGGGCTACGCGCGCTGGCTCGAGAGCCTCCGCAAAGACCCGGCCTTCCACTTCAAGCGCATGGGAATCGTGATCCCCAAGCTCTTCGATCCGCGGAGTCAACCAGACACTTACAGCCTCTCGATGGTAAGACGAGGAGACACGGTGGTGGAGAAACGGGCGCTCAAGGATATCCTTGAAGTCCTGATTCCAGTGCTCTTCTGGCTGGTCTCCCTAGGCGGGCTCGCCGGGCTTATCCTTATGGAGCACAATGCGATCCGCAGGAATCTCGTGCTCATCACGGTGATCTATTTCATAGGGCTCCACGCGATGACGCTGGCCAGACCGCGTTTCCTGTTGCCTATGGAGATGGTGCTGGCAATCTACGCCGGCGCGCTCATCGATGGGGGACTATCCAGATTGGGCTTGACCAGGCAAGGTCGCCCCTGGCGGTGGTCGCCCGCAAGTAGAAGTAGGTCTGCGAATCCGGAGCCGCCGCTTCCCAGTGGATGAGAGCCTCCGGAGAGCGACCTTCGACTTTGGAGACCGTCTCCCGGTCGCTCACGATCTCGAGCGAGACGATCGAATCCGGAGAGGACGCATAGCCAGTGAAGACCAGCGGGCCAGCAGATCCGCCGGCAGCCTCGCCGAGGTCAATCTCCTCGCCCATAAGTTGCCCGTTGCATCTGAAGTCTAGGATGGTCCTGCCGCCGGTGAGCGCGAAGGTCCGGCGCTGCTTCATGGCGTCGAAGATCTGGGTCGGCGAGAGCGATGGGGCATAGACGCCAGTAATGCCCCACTCCTGCTTGCCGGACATGAAGCAGTTGTGGCTGTCGCTCCCCCCGACGAAGCCGAAGACATAGCCCCGGGCCAGGCCGTCATCGACGAACTTCCCGGGCACCATGTCGCGTCTGCCCTCGTAGCCCTTGCCGTTCTCAAAGATGCCGTGGATGGAGCACATCTCGACCACGGGCTCGGCTTCCCGGTCGGCAAAGTCCCAGTCGTGGGGCGCGAAGCGCTTCGCGACATGATGAGGAATCACCAGCGCGTCGTGTGCCTTGGCGAAGGCATAGACGTCGGGCGGTGTCATTCCGTCGACGAAACGGAGCACGCTGCCGTCAGAGCGGAAGAGCATATTCCAGTGGCCAAAGCCGGCTTTGGCCCAGCCCTTGCTGACCTCGAAGCCGTGAAGCGAGGCGAACTTGTCGTCATCAGTCAGGATGTCCGCAACCGCCGCGTTCCAAGCGAACTCACCAGGCGTGACCGTCACATCATGATCGGTCACTACGGCGAAATCAAGGTGCCGCCAATCGCGCGCTATGATCAGTGACATGTCGGGGTAGGCTCGCCCGTCGGAGAAGGACGTGTGATTGTGATAATCGCCGAAATACACATGCAGGGATTCTCCCCGATAGAAAACCGAGTAGGCGCTCTTCGGATAGGTGACCGCTCCTCTTGACCGAACGAGATCCGGCACGGCGTAGTCATCTCCCTCGCCGGAGAGAGCCACTGGCGCAGCTTCCCGCCTCTCGGGCTCACCCTCGGAGGCCCACTCGCTTGGCTGGCGTAGCTGGTCACCGAGGAACCCCGCAAGCTCCAGCTCGGCGGGCGTCACTTCGCCCAGATAGATCGAGCCCGAGCGGTCCCAAACCACGTGGAGGCTACGGTCGAGTGCGCAGTCAAACACATTCATGAAAAGCTTCGCCAGGGGGAAGTCGATTGAGCAGGTCCGGGTCACGCCTTTGGGTCCGATTCGCCGCGCATAGAGATTGGTGCTGTGGTAGAGGAAGCGCGTGGTCCAGAAGATGAGGTCATTCCCGTGAGCATCGCTCATGCACTTGACCCGCCAGTTTTCTCCCTTGCCCAGGTGTGCAATGCCGACTTGAACCGGCTGCCCTCCAGGAAACTCCACCACCGGCCAGCAAACCACGGTGTCGGCGGGGACACTGCTCCAGGCCACTACAAGACTGTCTCCGGCACCAGCCACCGATGGCTCCCAGTTGGCTGACCCGGGTGTTCCACTCAGGATCTCGACCGGTCCGATGTTCCCCCCCGCCATCTCAGTCTTCCTGATGATGAATTGGCCGTCCTTGTACTCGTCCCAGACAAACACCAAGTGGTCGCGTGCCACCACGCGCACGTCCGGCCTGCCGACAGGATCGGACCCATCATAAACCGTGAAAGGCTTGCGGAGCTTGCCGTCATAGAGCCTCGCGATGATGCTCCAGTCTCCAGGCTTCGCCGCCACCCATACGAAACACAGGACGCCATCCCCGGCACTGAGCTTGGCCCGGCTCTGGAAGCCTCCTGGTTCGGACACCTCGAGCTCCCGTGAAACCTTCATGTCGGTGATGCTCGCTGCCCTGACGGCCCAGGTGCCATGCCGGCAAGAGGTCCAGGCGACCCAGATGTTTCCGCGCCCATCCCGGGCTATCGACGGCCAGAACTCGATCTCGCCGTCGCGGTCAACTCTCACCGTGTCGAAAGCCGCCAGCGATGTCATCCTCGAGCGCCTGGCCAAATAGATGTGGCTGCCATCTCCCTGAGTGACCGCGTACGTCACATAGGTGAACTTGGGGTCCACCACAAGCGCAGGGTCTTCGCCCCAGCCACGAGCTCCGTCATACACCACGGCTGGCGCGTGAACCGCTGTCAGCTCGACAACGCCGCTCTGGTCGCTCGCCCGGGCGACTCGGCCCATGCCGACCGCGACAAATGCCAAAGCGGCCGCAACTATCACGCCCCACAGCACTCGATGGCTTTCCACAGCCCTCGCCCTTTCAAGCAATCAACGCCAGCATCTCGCGCACAGCCGCGTCCATGCCGACCATGATGGCACGGGCCACAATGCTGTGCCCGATGCTCATTTCCTCAATCTGGCTTATTGCCACGACTGGTCTTACGTTGGTGTAGTTGAGGCCGTGGCCAGCACTGACCTTGAGGCCTCCTTCAGATGCAGCGGCCGCTGCGCGCGAGAGCTTGTCAAACTCCCCAGCACGCGTGGCCTTGTCGGGAGCGTCCGCATAGCGCCCGGTGTGAAGCTCCACTATGTTGGCGCCAGCTTCGATTGCGGCTTTGACCTGCGCGATATCAGGATCAATGAAGGCGCTGGCGAGGATGCCGGATTCACGCATCCTGGCGACTGCACGTTTGATCTGAGTGAGATTGTCCTTCACGTTGAGCCCACCCTCGGTGGTGAGCTCCTGCCGCTTCTCCGGGACCAGGGTTGCGACATCGGGCCTCAACGCTGAAGCGAGCTTCACCATCTCCGGGGTCGCCGCCATCTCAAGGTTGAGCTTGGTCTTGACGATGTCCCGCAGCATGCGGACATCCCGATCCTGGATATGCCTGCGGTCCTCCCGGAGATGCACCACGATGCCGTGGGCACCGGCAAGCTCGACCAGGACCGCCGCCTCAACCGGGTCGGGAATCCTGGCTCCCCTCGCCTGCCTCACGGTAGCTACGTGGTCAATGTTGACAGCAAGCCTCGCCATGCGCTCCTACCTCCTGTCCCGTTTCTATCCAGCCCGCGGGCCCTGGGCTCACGCTCCGGCGAGGAGGCCGACCCGGCTGCCTCGGTGCCAAGGGTCCGTGCCTCCCCTCTTATTTCTTGCTACGCTCCAGCCTGATTTCGCGCACCACCATCTGGCCGTCGGACACCGCCAGCGTGACGCTGGCCCCGTGTCCCTTGTCATCCGTCGATTCCACACCCGAGGCGATCCGGCCACCCACTCCCTCGATGGCGTGCGTGATTTCGTAATTCGCGCGCAAGAGCGATCCC
This sequence comes from bacterium, assembly GCA_035542695.1. Lineage (GTDB taxonomy): Bacteria > Arandabacterota > Arandabacteria > Arandabacterales > Arandabacteraceae > DATKKY01. Next base: position 5,482 of record DATKKY010000301.1, read on the forward strand.
TTCTTGGCTATCACCACGCGGTCCTGCTTGATCTGGTGCGTGCCGGCGGCGAGGCTGGTCGTGGACACTTTGAGCGGCGCGATCCTGGTGTAGGCATCCGCGATCGCCTTATCAATTGCAGCCGCATCCGGCGCCTTCGCCGTGGAGAAGAAGTGCTTGAGGTCGGCTCGATAGAAGTAAACGTAATTGGCGACTAGGACTGCGATCACAATGCCCGCAACTGCCCCGAGGATTTTCGCTACGAGCTTTACGCTGACCCGCCGTCCCCCACCCTTGCCACCAGCTTGCCTCCGAGGAGGCATCAATCCTCCTTGCCCACCTACCCAGGTATATCGGTCACTGAATCAAGGTCTCTGTAATCTTGAGTATGGTCCACAGTCCAGCATAATGCCTGTCGGGGATGGCGGCCACATAGAGCTGACTGTTTCTGACCTGCTTAGTGACCGGCTCTTCGCCAGGCTTACCCTCAATAGTGACGTCGATCGATGGCTTGATCAAGCAATAAAATCCTTCCACTGTCCCGCCCGTCGGCGTCGCGAAGGTATCGCTAGTCCAGTCCATGTCCTTTTGCTTCAGGTCCATTAATATGGCCTTGACCTCGGCGGCATTGAACATCTTGGTCGTGTGAGCGACATCTTCGGTCCTCCCCCAGTAAGGCTTGTCCGGAGTGACCCCGGCATCGTCGTAATCCTTTTGGTCGAAGACGAACTCGTAGTCTTCATCCAGGCATTCAGCATAGCCCTCGGCGTCCTTGTCTTCATATTTGGTCGCAAAGAACTCGAGAAGCTTGTCCGGGTCCTTACGGCTGATGTTGGGCGGCTTGCCGCCGTCGCCGTGGCCAGGGCTGAATGGATTCCAACAGCCCGGCAATCCAACCACCAGCATCAGCGTCACTGCACAAGTTGCCAAAAGCACCCACGCCCCTCGCCTCATAAGACTCCCCCCTTAAATTGTCGCACGGATCCGCCCCCGCAGAATGCCCCAAGTATCTTCCTGGTTTCCCTGGAGCTTGATGTCTTCCCACCGGTAGATACTCCACAGGCTATTGGCGTCTTTTCTCATGAAGAGCCTCGCCTGTCCCGAGTAGTTCTGAGTATGGTTGTTGAGCATCAGTATCACGCGATAGTCAATCTGGTCCGAATAGGTGGTGTCGGTAGGCTGGTCCAACAGCGTTTCGTTGGAGAGCGTCAGCTTCGCGAAACTACACCTGCCGTTGTCCAGCATGTACTGCGCCACCCTGTTCTCAACATCCCGGTTCCAATCCGCGAAGATGCCGGGGTAGGTCTGCTCTAGAGTTGCCACATCAATCTGGTCGGCCACGAAAGTGAAGTCGCTCTCCAGCTGCTCCATGTATTCTGTCGCCTTCCGATCTCCGACACAGATCGCCAGATTCGACAACACCGCGGCGGGTGTGGTTCTCGGAACGACATCGGTGGCGG
>DATKKY010000302.1:0-21874 GCA_035542695.1 bacterium
TGACGCCAATCTCGACGGCACGCCCGACACAGGATACCCGCCATCGGGGAGCATCTCGGGCACCGTGGCGCTGAGTGACGCGACGGACAAGCAGACAGCGGCGACCGTCGATGCGTACCTGGGCACCAAGCTGTATGCGACGGCAACAGCTCCGCGAGGGGGAGGGTCGTACCAACTGGTCCGGCTTCCGGACGGCGCTTACAATCTTGAGGCTTACGCGACTTCGTACAGGAAGGTGACGCGAGAGGGAGTAGTAGTCGCGGGCGGTGCCGGCGTCGAGGGCATTGATTTCGACCTGAGGAAGGTCACCGGAGCAGTGATTGGCGACGTCAGCCTGAACGGGCCCGCATCGGACGTCACGGTTTACGTGGAGGTCCCGGCGACCGGCGAGATCGGCGGCGACGGCAAGAAGGTGGTAGCCGGTGGCAGCGGGTCTTTCAAGATACTCACGGTGGAGGATGGCGCCTACGATCTTGTGGCCGAGGCCCGTGGTTATGTGCCTCACCGCGAGACCCTGACAATAGCCGAGGGCGACACCAGCCACGTCAGTGTCACCCTCGCCAAGGCAATAGCCACCAGATATGTTTTCATCGATAGCCTGGGCAGCCAGGTTTACTCTAAGTCAATCTCGCGGAGCCTGCCCCAGGCCACCATCTACGCTGATCTTGTTTTCGAACCGCGCGATGATGCAGGCAACGCCGCCATCTTCGATGCCTCAGCGACCGACAGCGTGAGGCTTATGGCCACTTTGCTCGATGCTGCGGTTGCGCCTCGTGGCAATGTGGCCTTCGCCGACACCCTCGGGAATCCTATCCCGGGGTCACTCCTGGTGGCACCGATGTTCAGACGCGGCCAGGGCCATTTTCTGGTCAGCGATGACAGCGTCGAGGTCTTGAGGATAGGAGTGGCAAGGGGCAGCATCGTAGGCGTGGTGGAAGTGGGTGTTGGGGAGCTGAGGCCGGTAAAGGTGGGCCTGAGCCCGGCCACTGGTGAGGTCACGGTCGGAGATCGCTTCGTCTCCAACGTCCAGCTGCTGGATGCCAGCGGGAACCCGGCGCCGGTGTCGGGTGTGGCCATAAGAATGAAGTCGGTCGCCGGCAGCCCGACCTTCGAGCCCGAAGTGGGGACGACCGATGCCAATGGGTTCTTCCCTGTGGCGGTCATGGGCTTCGCGGCAGACACCGTGCGGTTCACGGCTGAGGTCGAGCCGGGCGAGTTTGCCGGGCTTCCGGCCGACACCACTCGGCTGGTGCTCAATCCGGCGGCCGCCTACGAGATTCTCTCCCAGGTTGATCCATCGGTAGTCAAGGCCGGTGACGGGAGCAAGCTGACCCTCCAGCTGGTCGATAGGTACGGCAATGCCGTGAGCCAAGCCGGCGTCAAGATCGATTTGGCGATCTCGCCTTCGAACCTGTTGACCCAGGCCGACACTCCGGTTTACACCGACCAGACCGGCGCTGCCGTGAGTCACCTGGCGGCCGGCCAGCACTATGGCCTGGTGGCGCTTGAGGGGACTTCAACCTATCCAGTGGAAAAGGCCAGACTGGCGATTGATGCGCGGCTGGTCGCCAATGATGAACCTGCCCCTGAACCCGACCGGCCCCACAGCAACGCTGCAGTCGATCTCACCACCATGTTCGCTTGGCTGGTGCCGGACACTCTCAAAGTGGCGCTGGATTTCGCGAGTACCTGGGACGGCGTGCACTTGGTAATTGCTCTTGAAACCAAGAATGACGCGGCCGGCGGGGATCAGGATCCATTCCAATTCCCGGTGTATTATCGGCACACCCTTCGGCCCGACTTCGTTTTCACGTATAAGTACACATCCAATGACTATGCTGATTTAAGGGAATGGGGAGCAGCCGGTTGGGAGTACTGGCAGCTGGCCAGCGCAACCTGGACCACGGACGGCAGCGATCCCGGCAAGAATGCCGTTGGCATGGTCTCCAAGACCGAGAGTCAGGTAACTTTCTGCTTCCCGCTCGCGGCAGTCGGCGCTCTCGGTCCTGGGAGCACGGTCCGGCTGGAGGCCTACGTGACCCAGGAGACCTCTGGCAACAAGTACACGGCGCTGGACTCTGACCCCCCGGATGCCACTCAGGACATGCTTCCCGCCCAGGGCAACTGGTACGACACGGCCACAATGCCCCACAATTTGCAGACGTACGCAACGTATACATTTCCGTCTCCCGGGGCTCCGCCCGCTCTAACCAGCCCAAGCGTCACTCCATCGAGCGCATCCCCGGGCGACAATCTCACCCTCAAGGTCGCCGTTGACGATGCGGGTGGCGGCATAGGAGATGTGCTGGCCGATCTCTCGCCGCTGGGTGGCGACGCGGCGACGCGGCTCTATGACAGCGGCACCGGCGGCGATGACCGGGCTGGCGACGGCATCTGGTCAGTGCGGTTCACCGTTCCGGCCGTGGTGACCCAGGGTGCCCACGCCATCTGGTTCACGGCGCGGGACAGCCTCAACATTGCGGAGAGCCACGATTCGGCGTCGGTCACGATCGTCAATCCTCCCGAGGTGATCATTTCGGTCACCGATTCCACCGGTGATGACCATGGGCCCAACATCACCTCGGGCGGCACGCCCGTGCAGGGTCTCTATTACTACTACCCCACCAACGGAGTCTTCGCCCCTGGCGTGTTCGACATCCGTAAGGTGGACTTCATGATCGATGGGGCCTTCCTGGTTATCCGAGTCTATCTTGGGGACGTGCCCTCATCGGAGGCCGTAGGTTGGAACGCGCCCTATCCGGGCGAGACCTGCACCAATCCCAACAAGGCCGACCTTAATCTCCAGAAGATAGATGTTTACATTGATAGCAAGGAAGGGGCGGGTGCCACCTCAGGCCTGCCGTACCGTTACGTTGACATCGCCCGAAGCGATGCCTGGGAGTTCGCCGCGGTCAGCGAGGGTTGGTGGAAGGGGCTCATCGAGTCCAACGGCCAGAATTCCATCTCCTTCTGGAACATAAGGCGTCTTTCCAACCAGATCGACTTCTGCGACGATCACGTCGCCAATACCGTCGATGTGAGGATTGCGCTTTCGGTCCTGGGCAATCCGACGGCCGACGACATCAAGAAATGGGACTTCATCATCACGGCCTCTGGGCATGACGGTACCTCTGACGATCAGAACATGGGCGGTACCCGCTGGGTCAACCAGGCGACCAGCGAATGGCAGTTTGGCGGCGGTGCGGACGGCGAGGCCGGGCGGGAGCGCGATGCTAATATCATTGACTTGGTCGCCGTGACCGGCGAGGGCAAGACCCCGGGCAGAAGCCAGGAGGAGATGCTCAATTACAGACTGGACGATGCGACGAGGCGGTTCGATAGCGGTCAGACCGCGTGCATCATCGAAGCCACTTCATCAACGGACATCTCGCCGCCGGTGATTAGCCCCTTCGCGACTGACGGCTTTGCGCACGCCGTGTGGCGTGTGATGGACAATGCCCCGGCAGCTTTCTGGACCAAGATTGAAGATGAGAGTGACGTTGACTGGGCCACATTCGAATGGCGGCCGCTGGGAGAGAGCTCTTGGCGGAAGACCGATATGGTCAATATCATCGGGAGTTACTGGCTTGCGGACCTGGATCCGGAGGTGCTGCGGCAGGCGGTGGAGCCCGTGGTGCTGGTCGACGGCACCATGGGACGCCCCTTCGAGGCGCGCATAACGGCCAGCGACCAGTACGGCAACCGCGCCGAGACACCGCTAATCACATTTGCAATCCCAGACGAGAATCTGCAGTCGGTCACGGCAACCGGCCTCGTCCCCGGCTCCTCGGTGATCCTATATGATGGAACTATCATCAGTGTGCCGACCCAGGCTGTCGGCTCGGGTTACGACAGTTACGATTTCACCGTGACGCCGCTTGCTGACTCGGGCGCCGCTGCAGTTGACCTGGCCAACCTCAGGTCCTCGATGACCTATCTGGGAGTTGCTCGCCAGATCGGCATTGTGGGACACAAGGGCACGGCCAGCGAGCCCGTCGCTCAGCTGGCATCTCCGATTGCGCTCTCACTCCATTATCCCGCTTATCTGGGAAGCCGGACAGGCGACGAGCAGAAGATCGGGCTTTTCGAGTACAACGCGATGACGGACCGCTGGATCGGCCTCTTCGGGCTGGCCAATGCTCAGGGCAACGCGGTGACCGCCGATGTCAGGCGGGCCGGAGCTTACGGCCTCTTCTCAGACACCCGGCTCGCTTACAACGCAAGCCAGGGTCTCTCGGGGGTCAGGGCCGAGCCCAACCCCTTCTCGCCCAACGGCGACGGCCTCTACGACGAGACCAACATTTCCTTCTACCTGGCGCGCGATGCCGACTGGGTTACGGTCGAGATTTACGATATAAACGGTGAGCCGGTGCGCACCATCAAGTGGCAGCAGGGGCTGGCTGCCACCGGCCGGAGCGCGCTCGAGATTGCCTGGGATGGGAAGGACGACCGGGGCAACCTGGTACCCTATGGTATATATGTCGCAAGGGTCGAGGTGCGTTTCAAGGTGGCGCCCTACAACGAACGCCAGAACATTGGGATTGCTGTGATCAAGTGACGCTTGCCGCTTTCCTTTAGCGGTAGCGCAAGCGCGGAGCAGACGATGAAGCTCAGACTGAGCGCATGGGTAGCGGTGGCTCTCGGGCTGGCAGCGCTCATGCCGGGTATTGCGCTCGCCGGTTTCCTTAGCATGGAAGAGGGTGCACGGGCCACGGCGATGGGTGGGGCCTTCGTCGGAGTTTCGGACGACGCCACCGCAGTCTTCTGGAATCCTGCGGGCTACGGCCTGACCCACGGTCTCAAGCTGACCGCAATGGGAACCAGGCTCTTCTCAGTGAGCGATCTCTCTGAGGATTGCGTCGCCGTGGGCTACAGTGGCTGGCATAAGAGTGGCTTTGGGTTTGGCTGGACCCGCCGGGGCCTCGGAGACTTGTACAATGAGAACACGTTCGTCCTGGGCGCTGGCCGGAGATTAGTGCTCGACGGCCTCTCGGTGGGCGGCGCGCTCCGTATATACCGAGTATCAGCGCCCGGCTATGAGTACTACAACGACCCCAGTTTCAAGACGAGCGACACCGGCTACGCCGGCGACCTCGGACTGCTGTATAAAAGTCGCAACTGGTCGGCTGCCTGCGTCGTCCGCAATCTGGGCCAGCCCGAGCTCAGCCTGATCAGCACCACTGAGACCGGTGATCCAATCTATACCGAGGTTCGCCTCGGCGGCACTTATGTCTTCAGGGAAGTGATGCTCATAACCGGGGAGATCCGGCGGCCCAGCAAGGTGCCCGCTTACTATGATAGCAAGATCAGCTATTATCTGGGCACCGAAATCTGGTTCTACGACGCCTTTGCCCTGCGGAGCGGCCTCGACAGGGACCGAGCGACCGCGGGCGTGGGCCTCAAGATCGACAAACTGACGGTCGATGCCGCCCTGGTCTCCGACAGGCGGCCCGGCAACAAGTATCGACTATCCTTGTCCATGGATTTCTGACAGCGCGGAGGATGCGAGCTTGAAATCGCATGTCGGTTGGGTGGCCCTGGCAATTGTAGGTCTGGGTCTTGTGGCTTGGGAGAGTGACTGCTTTGCGGTTACCCGCCTCGAGGGCTACACCGAGGCCTTCGATCAGCTTTCAGGCGAATCCCGGATCTGGCGGCTGGACAACCCGCAGCTCCTCGCTGAGCTCAGGCTTCTCTCGAGTCCGTGGCAGGACACGGAGGGCTTCCTGAAGATGCAGGCGCTTTCCAACAAATGGGACAACGAGCGCTGGAAGAATTTCTTCTTCCTTAAGGAAGGCCATCTCAAGTATCGCACGAGCCACGTCGAGACTTACTTCTTCACGGGTCAGGACCGATTCTGGCTCAACGAACCTCTGCTCAATATGGTTAGCCAGGATGTGATCAAGGATGACGACAACGGACCCAAGGCCCAGGGAGTGAGGCTGGACGCCTGGGATCTCAAGGGGTTCACGCTGGCGGCCTTCTACAGTGACAAGAGCACCTCCTATCCAGCGATCCTTCAGCCCGATGTGCCGACCGGCAACACTGCTTACCTTGCCGACATCGTGAGCACCGACGATTACTGCGGCGGACGCCTCCGAAGGCCCTTCTTGAAAGACAGGCTGGTCTTGGGATCTACCTATGCCCGCAAGGTCTACTCGCTGGGCAGCCGGAATTACGACCAGGTGGCGGGTGGTGACGCGGAGCTCGCGCTGGGGGAACTGGTGCCACCCGTCGGCCGTTTCGGACGAGTGACCACGACCGCCGAAATCGGCAGGAACTTCTCGGGCTGGCTCGGGGACAGGAGGCCCTCCGGATGGAAGCTGGAGGTGCGCGACCTCGGTGTGGGTCCGCTGACCATGATCGGCTCCCTCTACAATTACGCCAACGATTTCTATACCCTTGGACTGGCCAGGGGAGATATCTGGGATGACAACGACTACTTCGGTCACTACGTTGAGTTCAACTACAGGCTTCCCCGGAAGGCCATAAACCTTAAGGGCTGGCGCTCCGCGAACAAGCCTCACATCTTCACCAACTCTCGACGGCCCTTCGAGGAAACCGGCGGAGAGCTTTACGTGGAGTTCGTCCACGGCTTCAAGGGCCGGGTGGAGTACAAGCGTTTTGTCAACAAAGATGGCACGTGGCCCAATCTGCTCTTTGAAGTCGGCGGCGAGAACAAGCTGGTGAAGATCCGGACCCAGTTCAGGGTCAAGGACATGGGTACCGACTACGAGTTGCGGGCCTACGGGTTTGAAGCCAATGCCAACCTCACCGACAAGTGGAAGTTCTACACGCGGGTCTTGACCGTTGACGAAAAGACTGAGGCCCGGGAGACCGTGTTTGCGCAACTCCAGTACACAGGATTTCAGGGCGCTGAGTTCTTCATTGAGTTCGGGGATTGGAGCCAGAGCAATGACCTTGTCAACACTGATGGCTTCGTGAACCACGACTCCAGCGCCACTACCGCGCGTCTGTTCAAGAGCTTCTTGAGAATCTATTACTGACGGAGGAGATTGGGATGAGAGCTGGAATGTTAGTCGCAGCTGCCTTCCTCGCGCTGGCCGCATGTTCCTACGGAGGAACTGCCAAAGCACCTGGAGGTATCGAGTTCACCTACTATGACCCGTCGGCCTACTCCGTGTCGCTCGTCGGCTCGTTCAACAACTGGAACGGGCAGACCAATCCCATGATAAAGGACAAGGAAGGCACATGGAGGCTCGTCCTTCCGCTCACGGCGGGCAAGTACGAGTACAAGTTCATGGTGAACGGCAGCACCTGGATGGCCGATCCCGACAATCCCCGGACGGTAGGCGACTATGGCAACTCCGCTCTCGACCTTGACAAGGATGGCAATCCCGTGGTTGCTGGTCCCGCCAACGTCATTTCCAACACGGCGGCCAATGCGCGGGTGGCAATCGATGGCTGGTTCAGAGGCACCTACACCACCCGCAAGGACGCGCGCGCGGTGTACGGCACCGGTACTGCCGGCCTGGGCGATGCCCGCTGGCGCCTCTCGCGGCCCGCGCACGAGATGTACGTGAGCGTCAATCCGACTATCGGATCGGACGTCAAGGGGTCGGCGACCTTGAGGATCGATAGCGGCGTAGGTGACATTCGAGAAGTGCGCACTGACCTCTATTCCGCGCGGCTGACTTTCACGAAGAGCCGGTTCGACGTGATGGGTTATCACAATGAAGAGGTTGCTAGCTTCGACGATCCGATGGAAATGCTTGGGCACGTGGACCTGCCTGGGTCGCCTTTGCGCGACAACATCGATTTCGGGCGCGGCACTCAGGGGATCATGGGCACTCTCCGCGTCCAGGGAGCCGAACTGACCGGTCTCTATTCCAACGCCTATGACTACGATATCTACGACAGTCCGCTGGCCTGGAAGTACAACGCCCAGACCGAAGCCTACGACAGCTTGCCGAGATACGACAATGTGGGTACCGATCTGCTGGCGCTGCGCGCCAAGCGGACCTTAGGCGGCCTGGCGTGCGGCTTGACCTATGTTTCCAGGCGCAATGGCTGGTGGATCCCATTTGAGGGGCAGAACACCAGTTCGGCCATAGATCGCTACCGCGCCGACAGCGGGGACAGCGCCAGCTACTGGTTCGAGATGGGCACGACCGATTGGTTCTTGGGGGGCGACTTGCGCTATCAGGTGATCGCACCGGTAGCGGCCTTCGCGGAATACGGCAGGACATCCTATGAAGCCAAGTGGGACGCCGGCAATCGGGTGCGCAAGCAGGGCGATCAATTCGTTGACGGCAAGATAGACGTGCCCGTCGGCAATGAGGCAGGCACGCGCGCCAAGTTCGGCTTCGAGGCGTCTCGCGGCGACAACGCCCTGGCGGTCTCATACGAACGGCTTCACGCCGAGGGCATGAGGCCGGATGAGACATACGTGACCAAGGATGCTTTACCCTTCGAGGACCCGGACAACTCACTGATCGACTATTATGGGCGGCCGCTCTTGGCAGAGCGGGAGTACCGCAACACCTACGTGGGCGTCCAGAACCTCGACCGGTTTGTGGTCTATGAACAAGCGCCGCTGCCCGAGCGGACCTTCGGGACCACCCACGTCGGTCTTTCCGCCAAACGCTGGGGTCTCAGTTTCGCTCTTGATGTGGACGTCTCCGGCCGCGAATGGCAGTACACCTCTGGTGAACGCTCCAAGTACAATCTCACCTGGACTCGAGTGGTCCCATCGATTGCCGGCGGGCTCTTCAAAGAGAGGCTCACTTACAAGGTCCTCTACGAGACTACCAAGGACAACTTGAGTGGCCGGATGCCGACGGTCTTCGATCGTGACCAGGTTATTATTGAGGGCGAGCTCGCCCTCAAGGCCAATTGGGGCCTCTACTACAACTTCAGGCGGGTCGGTTACGATTGGACCGGGGTGGTGGTCCAGCCGGCCGGTGGCGGAGTGCGGCAGCCATCCCAAAGCGACAAGTCGTTCTTCGACCCGCACGTTGCGCTCGTCTGGAGCCCGATTCCGAAGGTCGAGATCAGGCTGGGCTATGGCCTCAACCCGCTCTACTACCGCGACACGCCGGTCGAGGGGCGCGAGATAGGCCGCGAGCGCTGGATGTCAAGCTATCTCTGGCTCGATCCTCAGGCTAACCTGATCGAAGCCGAGAAGGCACTGGAAGATCTCAAGATGATCTCGCTGATGGGAGTGATATCCTTCTAGGAGAGTGTGTGAGGGCGCCGGTCGCGAAACCGGCGGACGGAGGTGCCTGGGGATGATGAAGTCGCGTCTTGACAGGGTGCTGGTTGTGCTGGTATCGGCGGCCTGCGTTGCCGCCGGCTGCTCCACTATCTCGAAGAGCATACGCAACCGGCTGCCACCGCCCCACGAGGTTGAAAACGGTATCCTCTTTCAGTATGAAGCTCCCGCCGCGAGAATGGTCACGCTGGCCGGCAGTTTCAACAACTGGGCAGGCACCAAGGGCGGGGGAAGATACGATTCGTCGATCGATCCCATGAGCGACGAAGATGGTGACGGCGTGTGGTCTATCGTGAAGCCGCTTCCTCCGGGCCGTTACCAGTACAAGTTCGTGATCGATAACGGCGTGCGGTGGGAGACCGATCCCAGTAATCCCAACACCGGTGTCGAGAGCGGCATAACCAACTCGCTGGTGATAGTGCCGGAAAACGTCAAGTACCGCTACGAGGTTGTGACCGGAACCGTGCTCGGCGGCGAGACTCCGGCGACCCCAAAGCCGCGGGCCGCAGCCAAGGCCGGGGAGGCGACGTTCGAGCTGGATCTGCCCAACGCCAAGCAGGTCTTCGTTGCCGGCCAGTTCAACGAGTGGTCGATCACCAAGACACCGCTTGAGAAAGGCGCAGACGGCGTCTGGCGCGTTACGCTCAAGCTCAAGCCCGGCAAGTACGAGTACAAGTTCAACGTCGACGGCCAATGGCTCGAGGATCCCAAGAACCCCGACAAGGTGCCTGATCCCTACGGCGGCAACAACTCGGTGCTCACCGTCGAGTAGGTGGGGCGATGAGAAGGTCGGTCCTCCGGGATAACCTCACAGCTTTCATGTTTCTCTCACCCTTCATTGTGATCTTCGCGGTGTTTCTGGCCTATCCACTGATTTACTCCTTCTATCTCAGTCTCAACAAGGTGACGACCCTGGTCAACGTCTTTGAGAACCTCCGCTTCGTCGGCCTTGAGAACTTCATCGCGCTCGCCAAGGACGGCCTCTTCGGATGGTCGCTCCTGATGACCGGCTACTACGCGGCCCTGATGGTGCCACTGGGAATAGCTTCCTCGCTTATCCTGGCGGTGTTGCTCAACAACAAGCTCAAGCTGCATGGCCTTTTTCGGACTGCCTTCTTCTTGCCTTACGTGCTTGATCTTTTCGTGGTAGCGATTGTCTGGACCTTTATCTACAGCCCCCACTATGGTGTGCTCACCAGGATTCTCGAGAAACTCTCAATTCACTACTTTAGCGAGCAGGGCTTTCTGGGACGGCCTGGAACGGCGATGCCCGCGGTCGTGCTCGTCAACGTCTTGAAAGGGGCAGGTTTCGGGATGGTGCTCTATCTTGCGGCTCTTGAGAACATCCCCGCGTCCATCTACGAAGCCGCTGAAGTGGACGGGGCCACCTGGTGGCAGAAGCTCACCAGGATCACTTTCCCACTCCTCAAACCCATAACCCTCTTCCTGGTTATTGTGGGCGTGGTGTCGGCGCTCAATGCTTTCGTTGAGGTCTATGCAATGACCTCGGGTGGCCCCAGCGTGAACGTGGCTGGCAAGGCTTACGGAGCCACCTGGGTCACCGGCTACTACCTGTTCGATACCTTCTACGTGAAGCTCAAGTTGGGTTACGCGGCCGCGATGTCCTACGTGCTGCTGGCCGTGGCGGTGGTTGTTTCGCTGGTCAACATCCGGGTCTTGAGGCCCAGGGGAGAGTACTGAGGCTGGAGATGCCGAAGGGAACTGCCAAGACGATCGTCCTGTATGTGGCGCTTGCGGCTGCAGCGGTCGTCGTGCTCTTTCCCTTCTTCTGGATGCTGGTGACCGCCTTCAAGCAGCCCGGTCACGAGTTCGATCCTCAGATCTTTCCCAAGAACCCTACGCTCGACAATTTCCGCCGCGTGTTCGCCGAGTTTGGATTCCTGAGGTACTTCGCCAACAGCGTGATCGTGGCGGTTACTGCGGGCGTGTTTGCGACCCTCTTCGCCACGCTCGCGGCCTACGCCTTCTCCTTCAAGAACTTCATCATGAAGGATAAGCTCTTCGCGGTGCTCATCGCGTCCATGATGGTGCCGGGCCTGATGTACGTGGTGCCTCAATTCGCGATCGTCAAGAAGCTGGGCTGGATGAATACCTACCGCGCGATGATCGTTCCGCACTTGGCCAACGTGTTTGGGCTATTCCTGCTCAAACAGTACATGGAAACCATCCCCCGGAGCCTGGTGGATGCTGCCAGAATCGACGGAGCCAATGATCTGGCGATCTACCGGCGCGTGGTGGTTCCGCTCTCGCTGCCCGTGATCGCCACGCTGTTTCTGCTGACCTTCCAGTTCCACTGGAGCAATTTCCTGTGGCAGCTGATTGTCACCAACCGGGAGAGCCTTTACACCGTGCCGGTGGGCCTCGCGATGTTCAAGCAGGCGCACGAGGAGCTCTACACCCTCAAGATGGCGGCTTCCGCCGTCTCACTGGTGCCCATCGCGATCATCTTCATCTTTGCCCAGCGGTACTTCATCGAGGGTATGACCCAGGGCGCCATCAAAGAATGAGAGGCAGGAGTTCCCAAGAAGGAGGCAAGTTGATGAAGCGGCTGGTGCTTGTGATTGTCGCGCTCACGGTCGGTCTGGCGGGCTGCGGAGGCCAGAAAACCAAGCAAGGGATCACGCTGACGATCTGGGAAACCTATAACACCGAGGAGCGCGCTATATTCCTGCCGCTGGTGCAGCAATTCGAGCAGGCCAATCCGGGGATCAAGCTCGAACCCGTGAGCATTCCCTTTGACGGGCTCGAGCCCAAAATTCTGACCTCGCTCGCCACGGGCACCGCGCCCGACATCGCGCGGGTCGACGTCGGCTTTCTGCCCAAGGTCGCCATTCGGGGCGCGCTTGCCCCACTGGATAGCTATGGCATCGGTACCGTCACAGGCCAGCTGCGCCCGGTCGCTCTGGCCTCCTGCGTAGTCGGCGGCAAGACCTATGGGTTGCCCGATCAGGTGAACGGACTGTGCTTGTTCTACAACCGGGAGATGTTCACCCGCGCCGGCTTGGACCCCACCAAGCCGCCCGAGACCTGGCAGGCATTCGTCGAGTACGCCCGCAAGCTGACCGACAAGCAAACCGGCACGTTCGGTTTCGGGATGCGAAACTCCTTGTGGTGGTCGCTTCCCTTCATCTACTCCTTCGGCGGCGACATCCTCGACGCCAACGGTAAGTGCGCCCTTGCAGGCGAGCAGGCGGTGGCAGGCTTCCAATTCAAGGTCGATCTCTATGCCAAGTATGGGGTTGAGGGCGGAGCCTGGCGGGCCGGCGGCATCCGGGACGATCTCGGCTTTCAGAGCCGCAAGTATGCCATGGTTTTCAATGGGCCGTGGGCGGTCAAGGGGCTGCAGGATGCCGGGATCGACTTTGGGGTTGCCCTGATTCCAAGTGGCCCGGCAGGTCATGCGACCAACGTGGGCGGCAACGACCTGGTGGTCTTTGCCACCTCGAAGCATCCCGCTGAGGCCGCCAAGTTCCTGATGTTCATGGTCTCGACCGACGTGCAGGCAAAGTGGGCCAACAGCCTGGGCCAGATCCCTGTCAATGTCGCTGCGGACCCGCTGGTTGATCAAACCAAGCATCCGTATCTCAAGGTGTTTATGGAGCAGATGAAATATGCCAAACCGCGAGCCCAGACAGGCAGCTACCCGGATATCGAGAACGCGGTCAATCCCGAGATGCAGGCGGCACTTGACAGCAAGAAGTCAGTTGAGGAAGCTATGGAATCAGCTGCGAAGCTGGTGGACGGCATCCTTGCCGAGGAAGCCGACCTTAAGGCAAGCCTGAAATAGAGACGGGGTTAGTCGGGATGGCTAAGCGATCATTGAGTGCTCTCATCGTCTGGACGGCGGTGGTGCTGGTTACCCTGCAGGCGGCCGCGTTGCCGACGGCTACGCCGGCCGGCGTGCGGTTCACCCTGGACGCGCCGGGAGCGGCCAGCGTCTTTCTTGCCGGGGCTTTCAATAGCTGGGCGCCAGCGAAAGATGCCATGACCAAGTCCGGAGGCACGCTGTGGGAGATAACCGTGCCCCTCAAGCCTGGGCGCTATGAATACAAGTTCGTAGTGGATGGCAAGACCTGGAAAGAGGACCCTGACAATCCTCTCTACGTGCCCGATCCTTATGGTGGCAAGAATTCAGTGGTGACAGTCCGGGACGACGGTTCACTGGATTTCGAAGGGAAGCTGGCCGCAGGCGGCAGTGCCGCTCCAGTGGTGGCGAGCCTCCCGGCCCAGCCCAAGCCGCTTCATCTCGCGATCCTGTGGCACCAGCACCAGCCAAGGTATTTCAAGGATCCTGCGACGGGTGAATATCTCGAGCCCTGGGTGCGCATCCACGGCGTCAAGGATTACTACGACATGGCTGCCATGCTTCAGGCTTATCCCAGGATGAGATTCACCATCAATTTGACCCCAGTACTGGTGAGTCAGCTGGATGAGATGGTCGCGGCCTACGCCGGTGCGAAGCGCGCCGGAGCCTTGACGGTAGGCCGCAAGCCCGCGCCGATCCCCGGGTGCGACAAGTGGGTTCGACTTACGCTCACGCCGCCTGAGTCACTTCCCTACGACGACAAGGCGGCCCTACTCAAGAACTTCTTCAGGATGCCTCAGGAGACCATGATAGACCCTTACCCGCGCTTCAAGGAGCTCGTCGACAAGAAGAAAGGCGACAGCGACCGTGCCATCAAGGAGGCGATCCAGGCCTTTACCGATGCCGACTGGCGTGATCTCCAGGCCTGGTTCAACCTCGCGGAGTTCGATCCTGGCTTTAGGGAAGGGCAGGTCGCGCTCCAGGACGGAGGAACCGTGTCGGTCGCGGACCTGGCCGCCAAAGGTAGGGATTTCACCGAGGCCGACAAGGCCCGGATTATTGATGCCCAGTTCCAGATTCTCGCCAACATAATTCCGCTGCACAAGCGCCTGCAGGACCAGGGTCAGCTTGAAGTCATAACGTCACCGTTCTATCACCCGATCCTGCCGCTCGTCTGTGATACCGACATCGGCCGCGCAGCCCACCCGGGGTTGACGCTGCCCCAGATGCGTTTTGCCCATCCCGAGGACGCCGCGGCCCAGGTCGAGCTTGCCTGCGATGCCTACGCAGCTCACTTCGGCCGGCGGCCCGTCGGCATGTGGCCCTCCGAGGGATCTGTCTCGGCGGCCGTGGTCCCGATTGTTGCGGATGCCGGCATCGCATGGTTGGCCAGCGACGAGAAGGTCTTGGCGAAATCGCTTGGCCAGACGAGCCTCGCTCCCGAGGTGAAGTACAAGTGTTACTCGATCGGGCCGCAGAGCAAGCAGGTCGGCCTGATCTTCCGTGACCACACGCTCTCGGACGACATCGGTTTCAGGTATTCCAAGATGGACGGGGTGGCGGCCGCTAATGACCTCATCAAGAAGCTGTATGACATCGACAGTTTGATCCAAGGTCGCGACGGCGACTTCGTGGTCCCCATAATCATGGATGGCGAAAACCCCTGGGAGAACTATCAGCACGACGGCAAGGAATTCCTGAATTCTCTGTATTCTCAGGTGAGCCAGGCTGCGTGGCTTGTGCCAGTCACCATTTCGGACTATTTCAAGCAAGTCGCGCCCACGCCGCTTGCCAGCCTGGCCCCCGGTTCCTGGATTGACGGCAACTTCGACACGTGGATAGGGGAATGCGAGGAAAACACGGCCTGGGATTACCTCGGGACTGCCCGAGCAGCGATTGATGCCAATGCAGCGAACCTCGATGCCTCGACGCGGCAGGCCGCCATGACCGAGGCCTACGCTGCCGAGGGCAGCGACTGGTTCTGGTGGTACGGCGAGGACCAGAATTCGGGCAATGATGAGGCTTTCGATGCGGCTTTCCGGGGGACCCTCGAGCACATTTACCGGCTACTTGGGCGGAAGCCCCCCCAGTTTCTCTCGGTCCCGATTGTCGCGCCGGCTGCTTGCCAGCCAGATGTTGCCATGACCGGCATGGTCTCGCCCGTCCTGGATGGTTCACTCGGAGAGCCGCCGGAATGGGACCAGGCAGCTCACGTCGAGGATACGCCGCCGACAGGCGCCGAGGGGAGCCTTGATGTCTTGAGAGGGCTCTACTATGGTTACGATACGGAGAACCTGTGGCTGGGAATTGAAACTGGGGTATCACTCGATACTCTGGCTGTCGAGGCCTGCCAGATCTCAGTGTATTTCTCCGGCAAGAATGACCTGGCAGCCCAAGCGTATGCGCAGGTTCAACCGGAGGGGCCAGGTCACGCCTTCGGTTTTGGCATAACTTCCAAGCTTGATATCCTGCTCAGCCGAGAGGGCACTTCCGCTGTATTCTCCAAGGCTGACGGCCAAGGCGGCTGGACCAGAGCCGCGAGCCTCCCGTTCGAGGGCCAGAAGTTCATCGAGATCGCGGTGCCCTTCGCGCTGCTGGAACTCTCGAGCGGCGACGACCTCAAGTTTGGCCTGATGGGCTACTGCAGCGGCGCCGAGCAGGACTTGCTTCCGGATGAGGGCTTCCTGGCTCTCAAGGTTCCACCCTTGGGCGGAGTCAGCTATCTCAAGACCATCGAGGATCCGCGCGATGACGACCACGGTCCGGGTTGGTACACCTATCCCTCAGACCCCGTCTTCAGCGATGGCGCTTTTGACATGCGGACGGTCGAGGTGATGCTGGACGCCCAGGCCAATATCATTTTCCGGATCGCAATTGCGGGAGACATAACCCATCCCTGGGGTGGACTTACAGGCTATTCCTTGCAGGCTATCGATATTTACATAGACACTGACGGTGTCGCAGATTCCGGTCAGCGCGACCTCTTCAGAGCCCGCAAGGCCCGCACGACGCCAGAGTGCGCGTGGGAGTACTTCGTCCGCGCCTCGATGGACACGGTTGCCATGTATGACCGGAATGGGCAGCGGCTGGACACGGTCGGCGTCACATCTTATGCGGATGCGGCAACGCGATCGATTTTCGTCAAGTTTCCCGTTGCTGCGCTCGGTGCGTCCCAGAAACTGAACGTGATCGTCGCCATGCTGGGTCACGACGGCTACTCTGACGGCGGCATAAGGCCGATCAAGGCAACTCGCGGCCAGTGGGTGTTCGGAGGCTGCGACCAGGATGGTCTCTGTCCGAGCATCATTGACCTGGTCGTGGAGGGTGGGGCTTCTCAGGAGGACATCCTGGGATCGTACCGGACCAAGGGCAGTCTGGTCGAGATACCGGGCATCACGGTCAACCTGCCTTGACGTCGCGGCGATCGCGTAGCGCCGGCTCCTGGCATGCTTGCCCCGGTTCATGACTCGTGATGGTCGAGTTCGAGCTTCCCCCCACGGCGGAGCGTGAGTATCTTCAATTATGCTTGAAATAGGCACGAGGGACATAATCGCAATCGCGTTGGCGGCGGTGGTGGCCACGCTCGTCTCGTTCGTGCTTTACCGCAGGACCAGTCCGACGGTGCCGCTCAAGCTCCGGCTCTTGCTCGGAACCTTGCGCTGGCTGGCGGCTTTCCTGCTCCTCGTGATCGTCCTTGATCCGTCCTGGCGTCTGGTTGTGACCCGATCAGCGCCGCCTGAAGTGAGCGTGCTGATTGATGATTCCAAGAGCATGGCCTACCCTGATTCTCGAGCCAAGTGGGATCAGGTCAAGACGAGCCTGTCTGCCGATCTGGTGGATGCCCTCGAGGCAAAGGCGCGCTTGAGGTTCTTCACTTTCTCAGACACCACGGGCGAGATCCCCTTTGAAGCCGTCAAGACGCTGGTGGCGAACGGTGCCCGAACCGACCTTGCCGCCGGCATCGCCCGGGTCCTCAAATCGACCGGGACCAAGCCCTCGGCCATGGTCTTGGCGAGTGATGGCGGCGTGAATTTCGGCGAGGACGTCCTGCACGCGGCGGCGGGTCTCAAGATTCCGATTTACGCCATCTCGGTGGCGGGAGAGGCACAGACCCCCGACATATCGATCGACAAGATCGAGACCTCGGAGGCCGCCTACGCGGGAAGCGACACACCGGTCGCCATCTACCTGAGCGGGAGGCGCCCAACTCCTGTGACTACGTCGCTCGCGATTTCCGACTCGACGGGCGAGGTCTTCCGGACGACGCTCACGATCCCTGGGAATGGCGCGCGCCAGAAGACGACTGCCACGATTCGGGCCGGGGACGTGGGCCTTCACAGTTTCAAGGCGACCTTGGCTCCGTTCGACGGCGAGGCGGTTGTCGCCAACAACTCCATGGCCTTTTCGCTCAAGGTGATGAAAGGCAAGATCAGGGTGCTCCTAGTGGCGCCAGGGCCTTCCTGGGACTTCGCCTTCGTGCGCCGCGCCCTCCAGGCCGATCCCGCCATGGAACTGGCCGTGGTCTTCAAGCCAGGGAGTGCGCTGGCTCTCAAGCTTCCGGGGGCGACCAATGATCTCGGCCGGGCGATCGCCGACTGCGATGTCGCTATCGTGTTGCGAGGGGCTGCGCTGGGTCCGAACGGCGAGAACCTGGATAAGTTCGTCTGGAACGGCGGTGGTGTGCTGCTCGTGTCGCCGGATGCCTCTGGCGACGTGCCTGCCGCCTTGAACCCTCTGGAAGTGACCCGGCCGAGCCGGTCGGGCCCGGAGCGTCCAGCCTCGCTCTATAGTCCTCTGCTCGCTGAGGCCGGGGCAGGCCACGAGATCTTGGATGTCGATGTTGCCCGGAGCGGCAGCATCTGGTCCTCGCTTCCCCCTGTCCCTGTTGACCCGTCAATAGGCGGCGCGAAGGGCGAGGCCAATATCCTCGTCGCGGGAGCAGCCAATTCTGCGGCGCTTCCCGGCGAGCAACCGGGCAAAGGCGGGAGCGCCGCGCCGTCCGGCGGAGCGGCAGGCAAGCCGCTCGTAGTAGCGATGAGGCATGGCATGGGGCGGGTGGTCGCGTTCTCAGCTTACGATCTCTGGCGGTGGGACCTGGTGCCGAGGGGCTTCGGAGCTCAGGCTTCTGCCATGAGCGAGCTCGTCACGAGCTCAGTCCGCTGGCTTGTAGGAGGCGGCGAAGCCAAGCGACTTGCGCTCACCACGGCCAAGAGTGACTACTTGCTGGGCGAGCCCGTCGCCTTGTCGGCTCGAGTGATCGATGAGAACTTGAAACCTCAGGTTGGGGCTGCGGTAGAGACCAAGGTCCTCGACCGCTCTCGCGGCAAGACCGTCCTCACAGCAGCCATGGTCGAGAAAAGCTCCGGCAATTACTCGTTTGTCGCCGATCTTCTGCCTGCGGGCACGTACACGGCCGAGGCTGCTGCCACGCTTGGCGGCAAGCCCTACGCGCAGGATGCGGCACGTTTCGCAGTCAGCGAACGTGGTCTCGAGGATGCTGACTTCGATGGTGATCCATCGCTCTTAGAGGAGCTCGCGCGCCAGACTGGCGGCAAGGTCTACTCGGCCCCAGATGCTCGTAAGCTCTTGAATGATCTCAATCTCGCCAGCGTAGTGGTCAAGTCCTCGAGAGACATGAGAGTACGTCTCACCGTCGGCACCTTTGTGGTGCTGGCTTGTCTGTTGGCTGTCGAGTGGTTCATACGCCGGAGCCGAATGTTAGCTTAACCCCAACAATTATCTTAGACTACGCCTCCAGGTCGTCTCCCCGAGCGGCATACGTTTTTGCTTGACAGGCTTGAAGCATGTGGGATAAAGTGCGCTATTGTTACAGTGAAGCGGAGCAGGGGGGATCCGTGACCAAGGCTGACATAGTCGAGGAAATTGCGTCTAAGACAGGGCTCACCAGGAAAGAGACCGCGGAGATCGTCGAGCATTTCATCACTGCCGTCAAAGGCGCCCTCAAGGACGGCAAGCATATTGAAATGAGAGGGTTCGGCACGTTCAAGGTCGCGGTGCGAAAGCAACGCGCCGCCAGAAACCCTCGGACCGGCGAGATAGTTCCGCTGCCTCAGCGCAAGGTGCCTGTCTTCAAGGCGTCAAGAGAGCTCAAGGAAAGAGTAGCGGGCCTGTAAGCGGGGCAGGTGCTCTCTTGGCCAAACAGGTTTGCACATCTTGTTGTGCCCTGTTGGGATGCACGGCTGGCAACCAAGGAGGACGCCATGCCAACCAAGGTTGAGCTAGGTAAGAGAGTCAGAGAGGAACGGCTCAGGCAGTCGCTGACTCTTAAGGCCGTTGAGAATCTATCGGGAGTCTCGGCCACCCACATTTCCCAGATTGAGAGGGGTATCACGTGGCCTACGGTTAATGCTCTTCACAAGGTGTCGACGGCGCTCAAGAAGAACATGAGTGTCTTCTTGGAGGACGTTGAGCTGCCTGAGGTGTCCAAACTAAATGGCACCGGCAACACCATGATCCTAAGCGAGCATCCCAAGGTGGTCCTCAAGGCCCTGACCTCGGGCATTCCGGGGGCACGGCTGAAGTTCTACATGCTTATCGCTCATCCCGGGAACAAGGACGGCAAAGAGACCATGGTCACGCATACCCACGAGGGCGATGAGTGCGGCCTGGTCCTAAGCGGCCGCCTTGAGGTCAAGATCGGCGATGAGATTGTGACCCTTAAGCAGGGCGACAGCGTCCATTTCAACGGCAATCGGCCCCACGGGATACGAAATGTGGGCACCGGCGTAAGTGAGTCGGTCTGGGCCGCGATGAGCCTTGGTGTGTAGGGCTTGGCAGAGTTTGCAGATTTGGTAGAAAACTGTTGACAAGTAGGAGGCCTCCTGATAGGGTCTCCAGGAAGTCGGCATTGAAAGCGAGGTGAGTACATGAACAAGGCAGAACTCGTCGAGCACGTTGCGGCAGCAGCGGGGCTCACGAAGAAGAGTGCCGAGGAAGCAGTTGATGCTTTCCTCGAGGGCATCAAGAAGGGCGTCGCGAAGAAGGGCGGCGTGCAGCTTGTTGGCTTTGGCAGTTTCTCGGTGGCCAGCAGGAAGGGCAGAATGGGTCGGAACCCGAAGACTGGCGAGCCGATCAAGATCAAGCCGAGCAAGACGGTCAAGTTCCGTCCGGGCAAGGAATTCAAGAGCAAGCTGTAAACTTGAGCTTCAAGTCTGATAGCAGAATATGGCTTCCCGCCGTATTCTGCTTTCTTTTTTGGGTGACGTGAGTTGGTTTACTCAACCACGCTCGAAATCTCGACTTCGGCAGCCGAGCAGGCAGTAGACATAACCTCGCGGGTTGGCGGCCTGGTCAGGGAGTCAGGGATCGCCAACGGGCTTGTGCTGGTCTTCACCACCCATACCACCACCGGCCTCTTCCTGAATGAGCACGAGGGCGGCCTCGAGAAGGATGTGCAAGGGGTGCTGGCTAGGCTGGTTCCGCCGCGGGCAGGTTATCTGCACGACCGGGTGGACGACAATGCGGCCAGCCACATTCAATCGGTTCTCCTTGGCCCATCGCTGGTCCTTCCGGTGACCGATGGCAGGCTGGACCTGGGACGCTGGCAGAACATCTTTCTAGCTGAGCGCGACGGGCCGAGAAGGCGGACCGTGGTCGTCAAAGTGATGGGGGAGCGATCGTGATCGGCAAAGCCGCGGAGCTCGCTGATATGGCCGAGGCGTTGAGGGGCTGCGAGCGATGCGGCCTCCACGAGACCAGAACCCACGTGGTTTTCGGCGCGGGCTCTCCCGATGCCCAGATCATGTTCGTGGGCGAGGCCCCGGGCTACAATGAGGATGTCCAGGGGCAGCCCTTTGTGGGCGCTGCCGGCAAACTGCTTGATGAATTGCTTCGCGATATCGTGGGCATCCCCAGAGAGAGCGTTTACATTGCCAATGTTCTCAAGTGCCGTCCGCCCGAGAATCGGGATCCTACGGCCGAGGAGATAGACACCTGTAGGCCTTTCCTGCTGAGGCAGATTGAGATCATTGCTCCGCGCATCATCTGCACCCTTGGGAATTTCGCGACGCGGACGCTGACCGACCGGCGTGAGGGCATCACCAAACTCAGACGCAAGATGATCCGGGCTGGGATCAGGCACGTGTATCCGATGTTCCACCCGGCAGCGGCGCTGCACCGTGGCGATCTTTATGAGGACGTGCGGCTGGATTTTGTCACGCTGAAACAGCTCCTCGACTCACCCGACCTCTTCCGGGATGCTGCCGGTCCCGAGGCGCCACAGATGGAGCTTTTCTAACCCATGCCCCGGAGCGTGGCCGCGGTGGTGGTTTTCCTCATCGGCTGTGCCGTCGGCAGCTTTCTCAATGTGGTCCGGTACAGGCTTCCGCGCAAGGGCGACCTGGTTCGCGGCCGGTCCGCCTGCCCCAACTGCGGTCATGCTATTGCCTGGTATGACAACGTGCCCATCCTGAGCTTCATAGCGCTCCGGCGCAGGTGCCGGTCCTGCGGGTGGAAGATTCCGTGGATCTATCCGATCATCGAAGCAGTGACTGGAGTCAGTTTTCTCGCAGTGTGGCTCCAGTTTCCGCCTCGCGCCACTCCGGCTGCCTTTGTGCTTGTGGGTCTGCTCGTTGCATGCGCGGGCATCGATTTCGATCTCAGGCTGATCCCTGACAAGCTGACGCTGCCGGGGACCGCTATCGGGTTGATACTTGCAGCTGCGCTGCCGGCCGGAGACAGCGTCGGCCGCGCGCTGGCCCGCTCGGTGCTCGGCATCGCTGTCGGGGGGGGAACGCTGCTCGTGGTCGCGCTCGCCTACAGGTATCTGAGAAAGATCGAGGGCATGGGGGGTGGTG
>DATKKY010000303.1:0-4363 GCA_035542695.1 bacterium
CCGATCACCTTATCTCCCTTGGTCAGAGGCACGCAGACGAGATTCTTGCGCCGCTCAAGACCCGGATTGGAGGCAAGATATGGTCCGGGGTCATCCAGCAGGATCGCACGGCCATTCTTGAGAACATCCTCGGCAATCGCACGGGCGCCTTCCTCGGAGGGCGATACCATCTCGCCGATGGAGATGCCGTAAATCGCCTTGCAGCCAAGGGCGCCGGTGTTGTCATCGACCAGCCTCAAGACCGCTCCCTTGGCGTTCAAGACCTGGGCCGAGATGCGGGCCACCAGGCAGAGATCGGCCTCGAGGTCGGTAGTGGAGAGGATTCCCTTGCTGACTTCGGTCAGGGTAGAGAGCTCCTCCAGCCGCCGCCTGATGTCTTCATGGCGAGTGGCATTGGCAATCGCCTGGCCAACCTGGCTGGCGAGCGCCTTGAGCAGGTTCACCTGCTCCTCGCCCGGGACCTCGCCAGTTATGAAGTTGTCAGCCACAATCACCCCTATCGGCTTGCCAGCGGTGATTATCGGCGTGCACACGAAGGAGTGCAAGTTGAGCACCGAGAGCGCGTCCACGTTCGGGAGGCTTGCCGGGTCCCTTATGAGGGTCTCGCCCTTTGCCAGACACTGCTCGAGCAGTGAATCCCCCCTGCCCAGGCCTATCCTTATGCTCCTCACCAGGCGGGTCAGCTCGGCATCTCCGAGCCGGCCGCCCATCTTGGATGCCGAAACGATATCCTCGAGGTTCCGGGCTGTCTCCTCGATGTTCCGCCAGATCTCGTAGGCTTCCTCTTTGGTCGCGGGACCGACCGCCAGTCTCCCCCAGAGGCACGCCTTCTCTTCGTCGCGCAGAAAGAGGAAAGCCCGGTTGAAGCCGATCGAATAGCCCGAGGTTACACAATTGAGAATTATCCGGAGGGTGGCCTCCAGGTCGCCGGCGCTCTGCACCAGGTTCATGACCTCGAGGAGAAGACCTATCCTGCGGTTCCAGCCTTCAAGCTGCCAGTTCCGCGTCCGCGTATCGCGCAACATTCTGTAGAGCTCGGGATTGGCCCGTTCCGGCGCGCCGAGCAGGCCAGCACCCGAGGGGCATGCCCAACAGCGCTCCCAGGAAGCCTCTTCGGCCGGGGCCAGATGATCGCATGGCCCATCGCCCAAGACGCACTTGATCGGCTTCTTGACCGCAGTCAAGTCCTCGTCTTTACCGACTTTGGTATCCATAGGGGTGCTCCCTGTGCCAACGCCAGGCGCTTTCGACAATCTCTTCCAGCGAAGGGTGCGCAGGCTTCCAGCCCAGGACATGCTTGGCCTTGGCCGAGCTGGCTACCAGGGTCGCCGGATCACCCTTTCGCCTCGGAGCTACCTTGAAAGGCACGGGCTTGCCGCTGACTTTCTCGGCAACCTTGATAACCTGCATCACCGAGAACCCATTGCCATTTCCCAGGTTTAGCCGTTCGGAGCGTCCCTGCCTGAGGAGACCGAGAGCTTGCTCGTGGGCCTGCGCGAGATCTTCGATATGAACGTAATCCCTGACACACGTACCGTCAGGGGTCGGGTAGTCGTCGCCGAATACTTCGATCTGCCGCGCGCGGCCCTGCGCCACGCGCAAGACATTCGGAATGATATGCGTCTCCGGGTCGTGATCTTCCCCACGTTCGGCCGTAGCACCTGCCGCATTGAAGTACCTGAGGCAGACGCTCTTCAAGCCGTGCGCGCGGTCGCAATCCTCGAGCAGATTTTCCAGAGCGAGTTTGGTCTCCCCGTAGGGGTTAACCGGGTGCTTGGGCAGGTCCTCAGTAATGGGGACCTGGCTTGGCTCGCCATAAACCGAGCACGATGACGAGAAGATGATGGACTTGACGCCAGCCTCGAGCATGGCCTCCACCAGATTGACACCGTTGGCGATATTGTTCCGGTAGTAGATGGTAGGCCTGTCGTACGATTCACCAGCCAGGGCGTAAGCGGCGAAGTGCATCACCACATCCGGCCGAAACGACTTGAATACCTCCGCCAGTCGCCTGAGGTCAGCCAAGTCGCCCACTTCGAGCCGCGCCGAGGGGGGAACTGCTTCCCGGTGACCCATGGAAAGATTGTCAAACACCGCAACTTGGTAGCCTAGCCCGAGGAGGCGCGCTACGCAGGCCGAGCCCACATAGCCGGCTCCTCCAGTCACAAGCACTCGTTCAGCCAAGCTCACCTCCCGGGCGGCCACCTCGACGTCAGCCGGCCCTTTGAGGAGGACGGGCACCGCCTCCGGCTCCTCGGCACATGCCCAAGCCTAAGCGGGTCATACTCCCGTGTCAAGGCTCCACGGCTTTATCGGCAATGCCCGAAGGACACATAAGCACCGCGCCGCCCGTTCGAGCCCAGCCGACAGCCGGTGCGGGCAAGGGCGGCGAGCCACCGCGCAAGCGGCTCGTGGGGCAGAACGTCGGGCGATCCCGCGGCAACGAGGCTCGTGAGAATAACGCAAGAAATGCAATAAACAGCTAGCAGGCCTTTGACCGCTCAAGGTCTGCTCCCCCGCGCCTCCCAGATGTTCGGGCCCTCAGCGCCAGACTTGACGGCGCCTCACGGGAGGCGGCGCCGTGCGATATCCCTTGACTTCTCTTGTATGGCTGTGGTAAGCTAGTACCAGTCTGAGAGGAAAGGCCCCATGCCTTGGCTCTGCTGAGCGCGGCTCCGTGAGGTGAGACAGGACATGGTGGAAATCACCAGAGACCGTGACTTCGCAAGGAAAGTAGCGGGCGAACACGGTGAAGCGAGCTTGCAGTACTCAGTAGCAAGGATATACGGTCGGCCAGACGAAACCCTCAGGCACGGCAGGGTCCAAACCTGGTACTATTTCGCCGACAGGGTGGCGTTTGTGTTCGAAGGTAACGTGATCCAGCGCGTCGTGGATCTGTTGCCTAATTCCTAGGAAGCTCGGGAGGAATTTGGCAGTCCGAGACCCTCTCGGGCTTTGTTTATACCCAGGTAAGGCAGGATTTCCACCAGGGAGTTGACCGCCGGGGTACCTGGAAGCTGGCGCTCAAGCTCTTCGAGGTCCACCAAGCCCGCCCGCGCGATGAAATTGACACCGGTCGTCTTGGCCGCCAGTCCATCTTTCAGGCTGTCCCCCACAAAGAGCATCTCGCCAAGCGCGACTCCAAAGGTCGTGGCAGCAAACCGGAAGTGATCCGGGCCCTTCTCAAAGCCGGGCCGCCAACCCATCACCAGATCAACCACCAGCCCGCGCGACACAAGCACAGGTTCAATTATGCCCTCCACGTTGCCGCTCGAGAGACAGACCTTGATGCCGTGCTTCCTTAGCTCAGCCACCACAGGCTTGGCGTCGGCGAAAAACTTGAAGTCCGCCAGGTGATTGCGCTTCTCGGCTTCGAATTCCTCAATGGTGGCGGCGTTCAGGGGGTTCCCCGGGAAGATAATCTCCATCTGCCGGCAGAAGGGCAGCCCCGTGGTGTCCACATAGGCCTTTCTGGCCTCCGTATCCCCAAGCCCATAGCGTGCGACGAGCAGCCGGGCTGCAAGGTCAACCAGAAAGGGCATAGTATCCGCTATCGTGCCATCGAAGTCGAAGATCACGACGCGGCGTGGCTTTGCTCGCCATGCTTCGGTCTGGTTCATCGTCAAAGTCCTCGAGCGCGAATTCGCTTGAGAGGCATGTGACATACTACTTGGGGAACCCGGGTGTGTCAAGGCGGCCGGGCCGGGAGCCGGCCGGTGCGATTTTGGGGTTGACTTTGGGGAGAGCAAGGGTATCATTTGCGAGCGGGCCTGATGGCTACGATTTTGGGCATTCTCCAATTCCACAAGGAGAGGAGGTGAGATTATGGGCGTTGTGGACCGCATTGAAGAGAAGACGATCGAGAACGCGTTCGAGAAGATGGCCGGTATTGCTGCCCGGGGCTCCGAGGATACCCTGCTCAGGGTGGTATCGGTGGTGGAGAAGATCACTACCAACGATTACTGGTCCGAGGTGATCAAGAGCGCCCGCCAGAAGTTCGAAGCGGGGCACCCCGGAGGCAAGCTTGCTCTGAGGTTCCTGCGCGAGATAAACCCCAAGGTCCGGAACAAGGTCCTGAGGAACTTGATCGTCAAGGAAGGGCTTATCGCCCCGAACAAGCGGCACCGGATAGCCAAAGATGACGGGTTTTACCCTCCATCCCTTCTGGTCGTTAGTCCAACGATGAGATGCAATCTTAAATGCTATGGATGCTATGCCGGCAATTATACAAAAGATGAGGATCTGCCATTCGAGGTGTTCGACCGGATAATCACTGAGGGGAAGGAACTGGGGATCTACCTGTACATCGTCTCCGGTGGTGAACCGTTCGTTTGGGACGGGCTTATGGAGATCTTCGCCAAGC
>DATKKY010000304.1:0-7821 GCA_035542695.1 bacterium
CCCCAATGACCGCCAGTAGCCCAACCGTCGCCGGCCTCGCACGCCGGCCTTCGAGGCTGATATTCATCCCCTTGGCGACCACTTCGCCACGCCGCCGCACAAAGTCGCCCGGCGCCACCGACTGCGTCAAGACAACCACGCTCTGCCTGACCTCGACGTCTTCGTGCTTGACGACTGCGTCGCACCCATCCGGCAACACGCCCCCGGTCGTTATCGCGGCGCACTCGCCCCGCCCCACCTTGAGCGCCGGGCTCTCACCTGCCCGCACACTCCCCACGATCCGCAGCTCCACGGGCCTCGCCCCGCTGGCTTCCCGGCAGGAGGCCGCGCCCAGGGCATAGCCATCCATCGCTGAAACGTTCTCGGATGGATAGTCGGCGTCACTGACCAGTTGCCCGCGCAAGACCCGCCCCAGGGCAGCTTCGAGGCGCACCTCTTCCGTGCCGAGGACACCGACCTTGCTGATCACCAAGGCTTGAGCTGCGGCGAGGCTGATCGCGCCCTCATCTTGAGGCTTCATGGCAGACATTCACGGTAGCACCGGGGCAAGCCAGGTGTCAAGCGCGGCCTAGCTCCATACGCCAGCGATGGGCGTGTGGCAATACTGGCACTTGCCGCTGTGGATTCGATTGGAGAGGATGGTGTAGCCGGCCCGCTCGATCACCATCTTGCCGCATTTGGGGCAGTAGGTGGATTCGCCGGGGTGTTGGGCAGGCACGTTACCTACATAGACGTATTTGAGCCCGCGGGCGAGCGCGATCTCACGCGCGCGCTCAACCGACGAGACCGGCGTCGGGGGCAGGTTGGCCAGCTTGTACATCGGATAGAACCGCGTGAAGTGGAGTGGGACCTCATCGCCTACGTTGTCATGCATCCACTTGCACATGGCGTCGATTTCCTTCTCATTGTCACTCAGCGTCGGCACCACTAGGTGGACCACCTCAAGCCAGGTCCCTGACTTCTTGACCATGGCTATCGTGTCAAGCACGGGCCGCAAGGTCACACCGCAGACGTTCGCGTAGAAGTCCGGCGTGAAGCCCTTGAGATCTATCTTGATGGCGTCGAGAGCCGGGGCAAGCCCGGCAAGGGGATCGGGATTGATGTAGCCGGCGGAGATCATCACGCTCTTCAAGTTCTGCTGCCGCCCCAGCCTGGCTGTGTCCAGCATGTACTCATAGAAGGTGGTCGGCTCAGTGTAGGTATAGGCGATCGTCGGCATCTTGAGCTGAAGAGTGTTCTCCACCACCTTGGCCGGGGGCATGTCGGTCGCCGGCAGATTCTCGGGTCGCTCCTGGGATATCTCCCAGTTCTGGCAGAACTTGCACTCGAGGTTGCAGCCCACGGTCGCCAGTGAGAAGGCCGAGGTCCCGGGCAGGAAGTGAAACAGGGGTTTCTTCTCAATCGGGTCCACATGATAGGTGCAGACCCTGCCATAGACTATCGTGTAGTACTTGCCGCCGACGTTCTCGCGCGCCCTGCAGTAGCCCCGCCCGCCGTCCTCGACCACGCACTTCCGCGGACACAGGACGCAGCCAGTCCGCTTGTCGGGCAACTTCTCATAGAACATCGCTTCCTTGTAGAACTGCTTATGATCGGCATCGGTCTCGGCCCCGTAAAGCACTCCCGGCCTGCCGCCACCCGATGCAAGCATGCAGCCAGCCACACCGCAAGCACCAACCCCAGCTGCCCGAAGGAACTCCCGTCGGTTCATCTCGCACCCCCGCTCCACCTGTTGCCGCATTGGTCGGCCTGCCGCACCCCCCCCTCCACCACCGCGCGTACTGCGCAGTCCCTCAATCAATCTAAGAGATGGTCGAAGCGGAAGTCAACTAGACAAGAGGGTTGCGCCCTCGCCGCGGGGACATACGAGAGCGCAACCCGAGAGAGAAGGTTACATGTTTGTCACTAAGAGCCTCTGCATCCTCCTCTTTTTCATCAGAATCCGCATCTTCTGGATGGCGCGTTTCTCGATCTGCCTGATCCGCTCTCTGGTTATGCCGACCATCTTGCCGGTTTCAGCCAGGGAACGGAGGCTGCCGCCATCCAATCCGAATCGATAAGCCAGGATCTGGCGCTCCCGGCTGGAAAGATTCCCAAGCAGTGCTTCCAGCTGAATCGAATCTATCCGGCTGAACGCGTCCTCATCCGGAGGCACAACTGTCTGGTCGTTCAGAAGCTCATGCAGGCTCACATCGCTATCCGGACTGCAGGGCGAATCCAGAGAGACTGTCGAAGACGCATTGGCGATCTCGGCATAGCGCAGCGCCGTGATCCCGACGCGTCGGCATATCTCGCTCTCCATCGGGCCCGACGCCGGGTTCTGAATCAGGTCCTGTTCGGTGTTCCTCGCCTTGCGCATAATGTCAATCACGTTGGCTGGCAGCCGCACCGTGCGAGAGTCGGTCGCCAGCGCTTTGGTGATCGCCTGCCGAATCCATTTGGAAGCATAGGTGCTGAATCTGAAGCCCTTCTCATAGCGAAACCGATCAACCGCCTTGATAAGACCCAGATTGCCCTCACCGATCAAGTCAGCCAACGGCAGCCCCATGCTTCGATACCGCCTGGCAACCGCGACCACCAGCCTCAGGTTAGCCCTTATCATCTTCTCTTTCGCTGCGCGATCGCCCCTGCGCACCTGCTGAGCCAGCCTCTGCTCTTCGCTCTTGGTCAAGAGGGGAATCCGGCTGATGGTCCTAAGGTAGATCGCCAGACTCTCCGAGGAACTCTCGGTCGCAGTCTGCGGTGATCTTGCCAACAGCGACTCCTCCGCCGGCTGATCCGGTAGCAAGGATGTCCCGGCGTCCTCCTCATCCAACAGGGGTCTCTCACGCATCGCTTCATCCATCCCCGGTGCTCGCCCCGGGCTCAGGCCAGCGGCCGGAGCCTCTACTTCACAGGAGACGAGGGGCTCACCGTAGCCGCTGAGGTAAACCGCAAGTTTTGTGCCCGAGTGGAGAAGCCTTGCAGATTTTGGCGCGATCTTAGGTCTCTACAAATCAAATGGTTACGGTATCGCCGGCCGTGCCGCGCCGAAGCTCCGGCCCCTCGGCGGCGCCAATTCGTAACCTATCTTCACAGGCTTCAACAGAAATGCCCTCGAAGCCAGCAAATACAAGAGTTCCCCGTGGTCAGGGAATTGCAGGGGAAGTGTGAACTTGATTTACAGCGTGATGCGGTAGCGGTGCATCTTATTCAAGAGGCCGCGCCGGCTGAGTCCGAGATTGCGGGCGACCTTGCTCTTATTGCCGTTGAAGCGCCGGAGCGCATCCTTAATCATCTGCCGTTCGATCTGCTCGACCGCCTCGCCCAGGCCGTGCTTGCCTCCGGCAGCGACAATGCTGCCCCAGCCACGCAGGTCCTCCGAGAACAGGCTCTGGGTCACAGCCTGGCCGTCCTCGACAAAAGTGACGGCCCGCTCAACTTCGTGGGCAATCTGCCTGACGTTGCCGGGCCAGCTGAAGCTCACCAGCAGGTCCATAGCTTCGGGCGCGAAGCCTGCGACCGATTTGCTCATCTCGGATGCGTGCTTCTCGAGGAAGTACTCCGCCAAGAGCGGTATGTCATCCCGCCGCTCGCGGACCGGGGGCACCTTGAGCGCGATCACCTTGAGCCGGTAATATAGGTCCTCGAGGAAGCGCTCGTTCTCAACTTCCTTGGCGAGATCCTTGTTGGTCGCGCAAATCAGCCGAAAGTCGGCCCGCTTGGACACGGTCGAACCGACGGGCTTGAACTCGCGCTTGTCCACCACCTGGAGCAGCCTCTCCTGGAACTTCCGCGAGGTCTTGTCTATCTCGTCCAGGAAGACCGTCCCTCCGTCGGCAGCCTCGAAGAGCCCGGTGCGATCCGTCCGCGCATCGGTGAAAGCGCCCTTGACGTGGCCGAAAAGCTCGCTCTCCACAATCTCGGTGGAAAGCGCCGAGCAGTCTATGGTGATGAAGGGCTTGGAGCGACGATCGCCGCTCAGGTGGATTGCCCTGGCAATCATCTCCTTGCCGGTTCCGGTCTCCCCCTCGATCAGCACGGTGGTCGAAGTCTTGCTGAGGAACCGCACTGACTCGAGAATATCCAGCATCTTCTTGTTCTGGCCCACGATGCCATGGAAGGGACTTGCGGCCTCCAGCTTGCTCCTCAGGAAACGAGCCTCTTCCATGAACCTCCGGAGCTGGGATTCGGAAAGCACGCTCTTCAGCATCCCCACAATCGCCACCACGAATTCCGCGTCGCTCCGCGTGAAGAGCCGGTCAGCACCCGCAGTGTCGAGGTAAATGCAACCAGCAGTCGCGCCGCCCAGCGTGAGAGGCATGCACATTATGGCGCCCTTGAGCACGGCCCTCGGAATATCAACGAGCCGCCCGTCCTTGCTGAGGTTGGTGCTCACCAGTGGACGTCCCAGACTCTCGGCTATCTTGAGCAGAGCCTCCAGTGAAGGCACGGCGCGGGAGATCTCCTCGGAGCCGAGGCCCCTCATGGCCAAAGGCTCCAGACGGTCGCCCCGCTTCGCCAGGATCACTCCCCGCTCAGCGGCAGTCCGCTCGACACAGGCCTCGAGCGCCAGATCCAGCTTGGCAGCTTCATCGCCGGCGCCCAGCACGCGGGCCACAATCGCGTTGAAGGCGGACAGGTCGCTCGGGTCACTGATGGACAGGAAAGCCACCTGCTCATCGGCTTGCTTCTGGATAGTACCGATATCCTCATCGAAGCCGACCGGTATCTCGCCGCCGAAGATCATTCCCAGCTTGTCCAGGTAAGTGCGGCAAAGCTCCACGTCGCCCCGCCCGGCAGCCATTCTTCCCAATGCCGTCGCGGCAAGGCCAGCCTCGAACTTCATCTCGATCTCTTCGAATATGCTCAGGGCCTCCGCAAGATAGCCCGCTGCTATGTCCGCCGATGAGGCATGGCTCGCTGAGAGCTGGCCAGCCTTGAGATAGGTGAGCCCGAGTTCCTTCTTCTCGCCGAGGGAGGAAAGCAGGTTTATCGCTCGGGCGAAGTCCTCTCGCGCCTTCTCCCACTCGCCCAGGCCAAACTCGGCTATCGCCTTGGACCTGAGGGAACAGCCGTGCTCGAAGACATCCTTCAAGTCAGCTGCCAGCCTCACGGCCTCAGAGGCAAGATCAAGTGCAGCATCGTAGTTGGATCGCGCGGTTTCCACATCGGCCAACCTGCGTTTGACCTCGACCACGACGTCGCCCTGGGGAGCAATCTCCTCGGCGATCTCGAGAGCCTGCAGGTAGTGCCGCTGAGCCGATTCCATCCGGCCGCAGGCCATCTCCACGTCGCCCATGAATTCAAAGCTAAGTGCAGAGCCGCGGGCATCGCCATTGTCGGAACTTCCCTTCATGGCGAGCACATAGTACTGCTCGGCACGCTCGAAGTCCCTGAAGGTAAGGTAATACTGGCCCATCGCCAAGAGGACCGAGGACATCTCCCACTTGTTGCCGATCCTGGCCAGCACTTCCAGGGCTTCGGCCCAGCACTTCTGAGCCTTCCTCCACCAGCCGCGCTTGGAATAGATGATGCCAAGGTTGCTAAGGCGGACACCCTTCTGCAGGTGCTGCCCCACTTCTTCGGCCATGGCGAGGGCCTCTTCCATGTACGCCTGCGCTTCCGAAAGCCGGCCCAGGTTCTTGCAGGCAACGCCCAGGTTGCAAAGACAGGCGCCGACAACTTCTTTGTCGTTGACTGCGCGAGCCACTGACAAGGCCGACCGCAGGAAATCAGCCGCCCGCTCGGTCTCACCCTTCCTCGCACAGACACCAGCCAGGCAGTTATAGGTATCCACCAGGTCGCGGCCCTTGCCGCCAGCGAGCATTATCTCGAGAGCCGATTCGCAGTCAGCCTCCGAAAGATCATATTCGCCTATCTTGAGATGGACCCAGGCCCGCTCGCTGATCACGCGCGCCAGCTCGGCCGGGTCCTGACCCTCGGAGACTAGCCCGAAGGCCTTGTCCAGAAGCTCCAAAGCGTGATCACACTTCCCCACCCGCATGTAGCAAAGAGCGAGTCTCCTAAGGAGTGAAGCCCTGCGTGGTTTGAGATCTTCGGAGGTACCGGTAAGCGTAAGCAGCTTGCTGAAGTACTCTATGGCGGTCGTGAACTCGCCGCTGGCCAGGCACAGGTCACCGAGGTCCTCGATGGAGGTGACTACGTGCCTCTGACCCTCAGACTTCCCATCTCTTCCTTTAGGCTCACCACTGTGCGCCTTGCTCATCTCACCCTTTCCCCGCTTGCCAAGGGTGAAAAACCAGAGACTGCTCGCTCGTTATCTCAGACCCTGAATCGGCCGGGATAGAGTCAGCAGCCTTCTATTATCGACCTTCGCCTTGTTTGGGGCGTCCTGCCGGATCAAGCTCGCCTTGAACACGACCATATCGATGTCGATAGCAGTACCAGCAGTCGCGGATACTACTCTGGGCGCGTTGTGGACGGGCGGCTTGGCCCTGTCCCAAATATCCGGATCGCCGCCGGTGGGAATCCACGGCCCGGCCGTAACGACCATCGCCCAGATCAAGGTAAACCCAACAGCAAGAGCCACAAGCCACGCAAGCTTCATGTACTACCGCCTCCGGCTTGGTTTCTTACACTTCTACTATAACCCAGCCTTCGTAGTTTTGTCAATCCTCAAAGATACTATCGGCAGGCGGGGGCGCAACCTTGCCCTTTGCTTCCTCCCTGGTCTTGCACTTGACGCAGAGCCTGGCCGACGGCATTGCCTGAAGACGTTTAAACCCAATGGGTTTCCCGCATCGCTCGCAGGCGCCGTAGGTGCCGCCCTTGAGCCTCTCAAGAGCGGTCGCAATCTCGCGCATGGCGTTCACACCGGCCTCGCCGGACTCGAAGGCTTTTTCCTTCTCGACCGAAGCCGAAACAAGGTCACCCACCTCGGCAAAGCTGGTCCGGTCGGTGTCCACGCTCTCTTCTCTTGCCCGCCGTATCTTCTCTAGGATTTCCGCGCTCTTGGCCTCCAGCATCGCCCTGAGTTTCTGAACTCTCGGCGACTCGCGCTTGGGCCTCGGCCTAGCCGCCTTTCGACCGGCCACCTTCCGAGCTGCCTGGGACTTGCCCGCGCCGCGGGGTTTCCGAGCCGCTGTCCGCATCCGCCGGGCAGGTCTTGCCCGCTTAGTGCGCTTGGCAGCTCTGGCAGGACTCTTCCTCGCCGCCCGGCTTCGAGCCTTGCTACCGGTCTTCTTGAGCTTTCGCTTGCCTCGTCTCATCGTTGTTTTTCTCCCGCCGTACGCTGAAGAGCATTGTTTAGGATTATCGCCATCCCTTGGGTCCCAGTCAAGTGCCTTGTCCGGCGAGCCATGCGCGAGCAGCAACGAGCTACATCAAGCGGATCTGTTACAGGAGCAGGACGGCCGCCGCTATCACCGTGGTCCAGAGCCCAGTCTTGTCCCCTATGGCAGACTGCGTTATGTTGGACGTCCGGACGATCTTGCCGGAGATCTTCCAGAGCTCTTTCTTGGTGTCGTAGCTCGCGTCCGGGTCAAACTCGACTCCAAGAATAGTCGCCAGCATCGTTGCAGCCAGATCCTCGGCGTAGTCACCGGACTTCTGATCCGTGTCCCCGAAGCTATGGTACTCCGATAAGTAGCCGTGCTGATTGGGATCTTTAGGAATGCCGACACCCACCGAAGCTGCAATCAATCTGTGAGGTTCGTTGGTCGCATTCTCGCTCAGCACAACGTAGGTAATCTCGCCGGAGGAAACCTGCTTCAAGCCCTGCTCGCGGGATATCATCTTGCACTTGGGTGGGAAAATGCTCGAGACCCTGACGATGTTGAGATGTGCGATTCCAGCATTCCTGAGCGCCAGCTCAAAACT